>NZ_JAAGPM010000020.1:0-78157 GCF_017104865.1 Burkholderia sp. Ac-20349 | reverse complement strand
AATACGAAGTCGGTATCGTCCGTGCCATCGAGAACCTTGCTGCCGGTAATGACATTAACCGGATGCCCCGCCGACGGCCTCGCCAGACTACCCAGCCAGGTACCGAACGCACCCGCGGCGAAATTCACCGCAAGACACGGCACCTTGCTCTTCAGAAACTGCCCCCAGCTCATCTTCCCGCGGCCGCACACCGCGAGCGCGATACCGAGCGCCGCCCCCAGCCACCCGAGCCGCGTGGCCGACTTCACATCCCGCACGCGCTGCGTACCGCCACCGATGTAGACGTTGTCCGAGCCTTCGGCAATCGTCCCGTCGCAAGTCGTCTTGTCGCTAACCCGCGCAGCAGGCTGATCGTTGATATAAACGCTCCCCGATCCGTCGGCAATCATCTGCGGCCCGGGATGATCGGTACAGGCAACGGTATCTAGATCGCCCGGCTTCGCTGCCCGCGCCGCCGGCTTGTCATTGACGTAAACGCTCCCCGACCCGCTTGCGATCTTGCCTTTGATCTAGGGCGGCACGATCGAATTTTACTTGGACGGTTGCGCCACAAGATAGAAGAACGCGTTATTCGTCAGATAGTGTCCGTCCATACCGTCGAACTTCGCAGCGGCATCCGGTCCCGCAAAAAATCGAGCCTCTGGTTTTTCATTTACCACTCCCGTTTCGCGGTTGACCACGAACGTCTTGTGCGCAAATTTCTTGAACACTTTCCAGACGGTTTTAACAAATGCATCCATATCCGGCTCTGCATCGGGGTTATAGGAAGCTGCCAAGCGTCCGTCTCGTAGGCACCCGGGAGCATAGTCCGCCTCGTGCGATCGAAGAAACTGGATCATTCCCGGACCTACATTTCCACCAAAATAACCAATTCCGCCGGGGCGGGCTCCAACAAATTCACGCGCATATCGCTCAACAGAGCAGATAGACTCATCCAGAATCACGATATGGGAAAACGGTTGCCCATTACACTCTGTCATGCTGTCGTAGGCAGGGGGAACCGGCGAGCTCCAGATATACGAGTCGATAAACTTGACTTGCGGAATTTGCGCTTTCAGCAGATCCGAGAACGCCGCTTCGTCGACTGGGGTCATGAAGGTCTGCAACGTCGGCATCTTGGTGGTCAAAACGAACTCCTTTCTTTCATTTGATGGTGACAGTGCCAGGCATCATTGTCCCCGTATTCAGGTCGCCAGGTTGTAGTGGCACGCCTTTCACGACCGTGATCACAATCGCCTTCGGATCCTGTTGCGTGATGCGATTCGCATTTGCCCATTCCCGCTGCGACATCCCGTTCACCGAACCCTTGTCGACCGTCTGGATATGAATACGATTGCCTTGAGCATCCCTGAATGTCACGTCTGCATACGAGCTTCCCTTACGGCCATTGCCGCTCAATGGCGGAAGGTACGTTTCCGGTTGTTCGTTACCCGTCAACACATCACGTCCACCGGCAACGTGCTTATGAGTCGGATTATCAGCAATGTATTGATCTCTGACGTTATCCATATGGTTCTTGGTCGCCTGATTGCCTCGGCGACACCAGCCCCATGGATCAATCCACGTCAGCGGGTTCCCGGCATAGTGATACAAGTTGGCGCCGCCGGCGAGTCCGATCGGATCCGGATTGATGAAGCGACCGATATCCGGATCGTAGAACCGGAAGGTGTTGTAGTGCAGCCCGGTCTCGCGGTCCAGGTACTGCCCCTAGAAGCGCAGATTCTGTGACCGCGGCGCATGGGTCGGTGTTGGCGCGGCCACCGGCACTTCGCCCCAGGACGGTGTCGCCCGCCGAGGTGTCCGCGCGATCCATTCTTCCTGCACCGCGGTGCCCCACAACTTGTAGCGCGCCTGCCAGACCCGTTCGCCGTCGGCGTCGGTCAGTTCCTCCGGCAGCAAGGATTTATCCGTCGCCAAACTTCCATCTGCTAAACGAGACGCTACTCGCCCTCAGTGGATTGATCCAGGACAGCAGGCTGAGCGCGCATGCATACAAGTCGCATTCTCCGCTCAAGTAGATCGGAGCAGGATACTTCTAATTCTTTATGGATTTTTCATCGATCAACTGCATCCAACTCGCCTCAAACTCACCATCAATTTAATTTAAAAATTCCTTTTCAGAACATCGCCACAAAACGGGGACGATTAGCAGCCCGCAATCTGCCACCATCCTCACGGCATTCCGCATCGGATTGCCCGCGCCACTCCCAAGAATATCCCCTACAAGCTTCAGTTACACGAATCACAATTGAATCGGCATATATGAGAGAATTTTGTCCACGACCTCCTCAAGCGACATATCCTCATACTCCTTTTGAAAAATGTAATTCATCGCATAAGGATCCAATACATTTTTATTCAGAATTTCGATATCGATTTCAGCCTCCTCATCAGAGGTGTAATTTGACTCCCTCACCCTTCCAACCAGAACAATTAGTTCATCCCTATTCATCACTTAACCTCTCAAAAATGATACGAAGGATCCAGCACTTCAGCTTGATATCGGGGCGATACGATACGCAAATTATCCATATCATAGACACCCCCATCATGCTGAATCGGTTCTATATGATGAAGCACATACGAGGTGTTCTTACCCACTCCCTGAGTAATCGATGCCTTCGGAGCCAATCCATTTGTCATTCTCGACACGTTCGATTTCGAGAACTGACTACTCAGATCGTGGTCCATTGAGACTTCCTGCTTGTCCTCGAACATCTTGAGCCGGTTGTGCTCAACGTAGCCCCCGGGGTGATCGCTCGACACCAGGTTCGCCGCCGCATCCCAGCGAAACACTTCCGACGGCAATCCCGGCCCGGCCGCCTGTTCAATGCGCCCCGTCGGGTCATATCGGTAGCTCGTCGCCCCATAGCGCGGATCCCGCTTCTGGATCACATCGCCCGCAGCGTCGTATTGCCATTGCTTCGCCAGCAACTCATCCGCCGACCGGCCTCGCTGCGCAACGTGTCGAGCACGACGGCCAACAGCGTCATACCCGAAGTGACTCGTCAGCTTGCCTTGCGTCCGCAGAACTTCCCGATGCAGATCGTCGCGCTCGATGTCCGCAACGGCAGCGCCGTCAACGCGGATCTGATGCACGTGCCCCGAACCGTAATGCAGCCAATCGATCGTGCGTTCGCCCGAGATCGTGGTGCTGACGCGATTACCCAGTTCATCGTAGGTATGCGCAAGCCAGCCCGTCGGCGTGTATTCCTCGAGCACCTCTCCGCGCGCACCGTACTTCAGGCTGACCCGATTCTTCAGCGACGAACCACGAGCGGCCAGCGTGTACAACTCGGCCGACGCGATTCGGCTTGCCTTGTCGTACAGATATTCACATCGCTCATGCGTGGCTTGCTTCGCCGTCAGTCGTCCGATCGCATCGCGCTCGTATCGCGTCTCGATCTGTCCATCCCGCACGATCGTGCCTTGGCCGCACACGTCATATTCGTAAGTGCGCTTGTGGCCATCAAGCCCGATCTGCTCAGCAACCAGATCGCGACGGTCATACTGAAAGCGATACGACGCACGATTTTCGTTGGTCAAGCTCGCGAGCCGGAACGCATCGTCGTAGCCGAATCGCACGACGCGATTAGCCGCGTCGGTACGCGAAAGCAACAGCCCACGCGGATTGATCTCATACCGCGTGCTGCGCTGATTCGCATCAACAACTTCAACGAGACGCCCAGCCACGTCATACCGGAACGCCTGACGAGCACCATCCGCCGTCCCGATCCCCGTGACCCGCCCCATCGCATCCGATTCGTACACGGTAGACTGCCCGGCCGCATCGGTCACACGTGCGAGCGCACCACGTGCGTCATACGCAAACCGCGTCACCTTGCCGGAGCAATCCGTATACGAGATCAACTGCGCACGGCCATTCCACTCGAGGAACTTGTACGCACCCCGCGCAATTCGAACCGAACAACGATTTCTAGGCTGCGCTACACCTTGCACAGTTTGCCAGGGGGCATGCGTTCGGCGTCGATCATTAGCTCATCACACGACAGGCGAGGCGCTCGGTGGTAACCGACGTCGGCAATTCAATCCCCGTCGTAGGTGAGGTCGTGCCAGCGTTGCGAAGTACCACCACCGGACCCGAGTTGGCCTCGCGGAAATCGCTTGACGGCTATCGCATGGAGCGCTCGCTCGTCGCGCGCGGGATCACCGCAGCTACGCCGCACTTTCAGATCGCGGACGCGACCGTTTTCGTCGAGCCAAACACGGACAAGCACATTTCGGTTGGCGTCGCTCGATCGCGGGACGGCTCGAGACAACATGCGATCAATCAATGACATGGGCGTTCTCTTTGCTAGCGGACCTGATTGGACTTGTACCGGCGTTATGCGTCGATGCTATAACCAACTACAGGCCCTCGTACTTGGTCGGAGCGGCAGGAGTTGCCCGTGATCCTGATCCCAACCCCGACGCACAACCGGACTGCGCTACGCGCCGAACGATCGGACGGACACATTCAGCTCGAGCTGCCGACAGTGATTAAATAATTCCCCGACCTAAGCTCCGATTTTTTTAACAACACCTCAAAAGATGTTCCTTTTGGCGGGATAGCACTTGACAAATCACAGTCATCAAATGCCACGTATTCTCCCAATATAGCACTGGAAAAATCAACTCCTGTCATAGAATTAAATCTGGCCCCTTCCGTCAAATCATCCGTGTATCTACCCCGAAAAACGACGTCCTGCAGCTTACCCGAGAATTTACAACGCTCCAGGTAGCTCGCTTTAAAATCCACCCCCTTCCACTTGCAGTTTGAGAACGAGCACCCAATGAATTCCGGACGGAAAAACATCCCACCACGGAAATCACATTTGTCAAATTTACATTTTTCAAAAATACCACCCCTAGCCCCCAATGTTATGGTTCTCAGATCAACACCCAAGAATGAGCAATTTCGGAATACACATCCATATGTCCTGGCGTCATTCAGAATAGAACGAACGAAAACGCAATCGTTGAATTCAACGCGATCGAAAACCGGATGATTAAAATCGGTCTCCGAAAAGTCAAACCCGTCAAATTTCTCATTGGAAATAGATGTCTTAAAATCCCACCCAACCCCTTTAAATCTTTCGTCCATTTTATCGGTCCCAGAATAATCCCGACCCACCATCTCCATACTTAGCCTGATGCATGCCCCTGCTCCAATCATTTTCCGTTGTTAGATCCCACCAGCTCCCTGTCTTTCGATTTACGACATCGGCGCCGAACTGCCCAGACTTCGTCACTGTGAGATGCGCCAATGACGGATCGTTGGCAACTCGCATCTCAAATTCTGCGTCCATTCGCTGTCCAACATACAACCGCTCTTTTGTTGCGGCCCTCGTGAGATGGAGTGCCCTGCCTTCCTCAGTTGTAGCTGTTTTCGCTCGGTCCAACGATCTCTCTATCGACGCTAGCTGCCGGTCAGTCATGCCTTTGTTCGCGCGCCCCAACACTGCACTCCTTGTATCTTGCGCGTGCTTCGTCAGTGCGGCGGTGTCCGCACATGAAAGCCCCCAAGGATCGATCCATCCGAGTGAATTCGGCGCGTACTGGAACAGGTTCGTGCCGCCGGCGAGCCCGATTGGATCCGGGTTGATGAACCGCTCGATGTCCGGATCGTAGAACCGGAACGTGTTGTAGTGCAGTCCCGTCTCACGATCCAGATACTGCCCCTGGAAACGCAGGTTCTGCGGCCGCGGTACGTGCGCCGGCGCTGCCGCTGGCTGCATTTCGTCCCATACCGGCGGCGGCCGCTGCGGTGCTCGTGCGATCCATTCCTCCTGGACCGCATTGCCCCACACCTTGTAGTGCGCCTGCCAGACCAACTCGCCGTCGACGTCGGTCAGTTCTTCGGGCAGCCCCGACACGTCGTTATGGAAATAGTAGACCGTGTCACGCGCGTTGGCATCGTTCGCCGCTGGCGTCGCCTGATCGATCCGCGCGAGCGGCACGTAGCTATCCGGCTCGTATAGGTACGTCAGCGCCTCTTCGCCGAGGCGGTCGTGATAGATCTCCTGTACGAGTCGCATGCCGTCCCACAGGAAATCCGTGCTCGTGTAGCTGCCGTTGAGCTTGCGAATCCGCCGGCCGAACGCATCGTATTCGAAGTGTGTGGTCGACACGCCGAGCCGGTCCTTGGTCACGACGGTCTTCAGTTGATTCCAGTCGTCGTATTCGAGCGTCTGCTCTCTGGCGGGGCCGTGGCCGCTCAGCTTGCGCACAAGCCGCCCGTACGCGTCATACTCGAAGCGCTTGTCCTCGAACATCTTGAGCCGGTTGTGTTCGACGTAGCCACCCGGGTGGTCGCTCGATACCAGGTTCGCGGCGGCATCCCAGCGGAACACCTCGGACGGCAGGCCTGGCCCCGTCGCCTGCTCAATTCGGCCGGTTGGGTCGTAACTGTAGTTCGTCGTCCCGTAGCGCTGATCGCGCTTCTGGACGACGTCGCCAGCCGCGTCGTACTGCCACTGCTTGGCCAGAAGCGCGTCCGCCGATGCACTGCGCTGCGCTGCCGCTCGCGCGCGGCGGCCGACGGCGTCGTAGCCGAACTGGCTGGTCAGCTTGCCCTGCCTGCGCAGTACCTCGCGGTGCAGATCGTCGCGCTCGATATCGGCGATCGCCGTGTCGTCGACGCGGATCTGGTGCACGTGACCGGAGCCGTAGTGCAACCAGTCGATCGTCTGCTCGCCCGAAACGGTCGTGCTGACGCGATTGCCGAGCTCGTCGTACGTGTGCGCCAGCCACCCGGTCGGTGTGTACTCCTCGAGCACCTCGCCGCGCGCGCCGTATTTCAGGGTGACGCGGTTCTTCAGTGATGGACTGCGGCCGGTCAACGCGTACAGCTCGCCCGATGCGATCCGGCCCGCCTTGTCGTACCGGTATTCGCAGCGCTCGCGGGCAGCTTGCTTGGCGACAAGCTGACCGATCGCGTCGCGCTCGAACGTGGTCTGGAGCTTCCCCTCGCGCAGCGCGATGCCCAGCCCGCGCACATCGTATTCGTACGCGCGTGCGTTGCCGTCGAGCCCAACTTCCTCGACCAGCAGGTCGCGGCGATCGTAGCGAAAGCGATAGGTCTCGCGGTTCTCGTTCGTCAGGCTCGCTAGCCGGAATGCATCGTCGTAGCCGAAGCGTACGACACGATCGACCGCGTCGGTGCGCGACAGCAGCAGGCCGCGCGGATTCAGTTCATAGCGCGTGCGGCGCTGGTTCGGATCGACGACTTCGACGAGCCGGTCGGCGTCGTCGTAATGGAACGTCTGGCGGGGCCGTCGGCCGTCGTGATCGCCATGACGCGGCCCATCGCATCGGCTTCATACACGGTGGCCTGGCCGGCGGCATCGGTCACGCGCGCGAGCACACCGCGCGCGTCGTACGCGAAGCGGGTGGTCTTGCCTGAACAGTCGATATAGGCGGTCAACTGCGCACGCGCGTTCCATTGAAGGAATTTGTAGCTGCCACGAGCGTCGCGGATCGTGTGCACAAGGCCGCGCTCGTCGCGGTGAAATTCGTTCGCAAAGCCAGCCGGATCGCGCGTCATCGTCAGATTGCCGCGATCGTCGTAGCGATAGATCCAGCGCGAATTCGCCGGATCGGTTTCCGCTACAGGCAGGTCGTAGTACCCATTCCATTCGGTCCGCTCGACCTGGCCGAGCGCGTCGATGCGCTGCGTCTGTCGCCCGCGCTCGTCATATTCGAAGCGGGTCGTGTTCCCGGCCGGATCGGTCGTGCTGATCAACTGCCGCTTTGCGTTCCACTCCAACTGCCACACATGGCCTTCTGCATCCGTATGGCTCGTCGGCTGCCGATCCTCGTTCCACGTCCAGCGGGTAACCCGACCGAACTGTTCGGATTCAAACCCGGCGAGCGCGTCTACCTCTCCTTCGACTTTCGCTATCGCCAGATCTTCATCGGCCCGGACTTCGGATGAGCATGCGTGGCTCTTGAAGCGCAAACTAGACGAACAAAGGACCGCGGCCAGCGGTCCTTTTCTTACATTGGATAGTCCGTTGACCCGGAGTCAACAAACTCTTCCAAATTCAATCGTTCTCTTTCAAGGAATTCATTCAAATCAGATACTGAAGAGATATCAATATAGGAACCAACCTTGTCATAGTTAGGATCGAATCCGTTATCAATATCACTCTTTAAAAAAATTGCATATCGAATCTTGAATGATGCATTTTCAGGCGCGCAAACAGGCCTAAATTCTGATCCACCAAGCATTGCGTTAGGCGGAGTTCTCAGCGGGTAAGGCGCCTGAGAATTTTCACTTAATTTAATTTCAATCCATTTCCTTTCCAATGGATTTTCCGAGGCAAGCTCTTTAACAAGAATTTCCCCTTGCAAAAGTTTCTTGAATTTTCGAGAGTCAACGTTCATCGGCTTCACCACGGAAAGAAAATATGAATAACATCACCATCCAACTGGTGGACCTGCAAGTGCGGTAAAGCTCCATCCGGATTATCTGGACCGTGCCCCATAACTCGACCGGGGTTGTTCGGGTCCTTGACATCATCCCAATGGTAAGTTCCATTTTTCGTGGCTTTACCAGTCTGATACTCCATTATATTTTTTGTCGATGGCCCACTTTCCCCCGTCATATTCTTGTAATCATGGCCGAGGTAGCGTTCCATAAACAATTTTTGGGCTTCGGAACGAGATGAAACGGTAACCTTTTTTGCACCAGCATCTAATTCCCGGTTCGCCTGCTTTGCGCTTCCTCCGCATGCCGCCAACCCCCACGGATCAATCCACGCAAGCGGATTGCCATTGGCGTACTGATACAGGTTCAGCCCGCCCGCTAATCCGATGGGGTCCTGGCTGATATAGCGACCAATGTCGGGATCGTAATACCGATGCAGGTTGTAGTGCAACCCAGTCTCACGGTCCAGGTACTGCCCCTGGAAACGCAGATTTTGCGCCCGCGGCACATTAGCAGGCACTGGCGCCATCGCTTGCACATCACCCCATTTCGGTGTTGGCTGCTGCGGCGCCCGCGCGATCCACTCCTCCTGCACCGCGTTGCCCCTCACCTTGTACCGCGCCTGCCAAATCAGCTCGCCATCAGCGTTAGTCAATTCCTCCGGCAACCCCGAAACATCGTTGTGGAAGTAATAAACCGCATCCCGCCCATCCGCATCATTAGCCGCAGCCGTCCCCTGATCGATCCGCGCCAGCGGCACATAACTATTGGACTCGTACAAGTACGTCAGCGCTTCCTCACCCTGACGATCGTGATACGTCTCCTGCACGAGCCGCATGCCGTCCCACAGGAAGTCCGTACTCGCATAACCCCCATTGAGCTTCCGAATCCGCCGGCCGAACGCGTCGTATTCGAAATGCGTGGTCGCGACACCAAGCCGGTCCTTCGTCACGACGGTCTTTAGCTGATTCCAATCGTCGTACTCGAGAGCCAGTTCTTTGGAAGGCCCGTGACCACTCAGCTTGCGAACAAGCCGTCCATAAACGTCATACTCGAAGCGCTTGTCCTCGAACATCTTGAGCCGGTTGTGCTCAACGTAGCCCCCGGGGTGATCGCTCGACACCAGGTTCGCCGCCGCGTCCCAGCGAAACACTTCCGACGGCAATCCCGGCCCGGCCGCCTGTTCAATGCGCCCTGTCGGGTCATATCGGTAGCTCGTCGCCCCATAGCGCAGATCCCGCTTCTGGATCACATCGCCCGCAGCGTCGTATTGCCATTGCTTCGCCAGCAACTCATCCGCCGACCGGCCTCGCTGCGCAACGTGTCGAGCACGACGGCCAACAGCGTCATACCCGAAGTGACTCGTCAGCTTGCCTTGCGTCCGCAGAACTTCCCGATGCAGATCGTCGCGCTCGATGTCAGCAATTGCAGTACCGTCAACGCGGATCTGGTGCACGTGCCCCGAACCGTAATGCAGCCAATCGATCGTGCGCTCGCCCGAGATCGTCGTGCTGACGCGGTTACCAAGCTCGTCATAGGTATGCGCAAGCCAGCCCGTCGGCGTGTATTCCTCGAGCACCTCTCCGCGCGCACCGTACTTCAGGCTGACCCGATTCTTCAGCGACGGCCCACGAGCTGCCAGCGTGTACAACTCGGCCGACGCGATTCGGCTCGCCTTGTCGTACAGGTACTCACATCGCTCATGCGTGGCCTGCTTCGCCGTCAGTCGCCCGATCGCATCGCGCTCGTATCGCGTCTCGATCTGTCCATCGCCTACGATCGTTCCTTGACCGCACACGTCGTACTCGTACGTACGCTTGTGGCCATCAAGCCCGATCTGCGCAGCAACCAGATCGCGACGGTCATACTGAAAGCGATACGACTCACGGTTTTCGTTGGTCAAGCTCGCGAGCCGGAACGCATCGTCGTACCCGAATCGCACCACACGATTAGCCGCGTCGGTACGCGAAAGCAGCAGTCCACGCGGATTGATCTCATACCGCGTGCTGCGCTGATTCGCATCAACAACTTCAACAAGACGCCCAGCCACGTCATACCGGAACGCCTGACGCGCACCATCCGCCGTCCCGATCCCCGTGACCCGCCCCATTGCATCCGTTTCGTACACGGTCGACTGCCCGGCCGCATCGGTCACTCGTGCAAGCGCACCACGTGCGTCATACGCAAACCGCGTAACCTTGCCGGAGCAATCCGTATACGAAGTCAACTGCGCACGGCCATTCCACTCGAGGAACTTGTACCCACCCCGCGCATCGCGAATCGTATGCACGAGCCCGTGCCCGTCCCGGTGATACTCGGTCGCAAACCCCGCCGGATCGCGCGTCATCGTCAGGTTGCCGAGATCGTCGTAACGGTAAATCCAGCGCGAATTCGCCGGATCGGTTTCCGCTACAGGCAGGTCGTAGTACCCATTCCACTCGGTCCGCTCGACCTGGCCAAGCGCATCGATGCGCTGAGTCTGCCGCCCGCGCTCGTCATATTCGAAGCGAGTCGTGTTTCCCGCCGGGTCGGTCGTGCTGATCAACTGCCGCTTTGCGTTCCACTCCAACTGCCAAACGTGGCCTTCGGCATCCGTATGGCTCGTCGGCTGCTGATCCTCGTTCCACGTCCAGCGCGTAACGCGACCGATCTGATCGGTAATCGTCACCGAACGCTGAGCGAGATCCGCGTTGAATGTGTACGCTTCGCCGTCATTGGTCCAGTGGCGCACGACACGTGCATCACGGCCGACACCCTGCCACGCATAAAAGCACTGCAAGCCACCACGCAGCGTGTGCTGGACCATCAGTCCATGCTCGTACGCAAAGCGCCGACCGACATGGCCGCTACGATCCGTAACGGCCACCAGTTCGCCGGCATGGTTGTACGCGTACCGCACCAGCGTGTCGGGTTGTTCACCGTCAACGCCACGGGTCAGGTCGATCGCGGCAATACGTTGCGGATGCAACTTATCGTAGGACAGTGTCAGCAAGCGACCGGCGCTATCGTGCAACCGTACGGGCCGCACAATCTCGTCCTGAGCTTCTCGCTCCACCTCGATCCAGTTACCGTTGCGATCTTCGAGGCGCCACAGCTTGAGCGCTTCACGATCCGCATCGGTACGAGCGCGACCGAAATCGCGATACACGCCATCGACCGTTTCGACCACATAGTGGCCACCCTCGGTGCAGATCAGGTAAATGCCTTCAGGCACGCTGAAATGGCTCTCACCCGGCTGCACTGCCGGGAACACAATATCGCGCCCCTGCTCGTCCCAGTAGGTGATCGACACGACTTCGCCATGTTCGCGCGCAAGCCGCAACTCAACGCTGATCGGCACGCTCCAGCCCGCCCCGAACAGGCTGTCGGCACGATCATCGAGGCTGCTATAGAAGCGCTGCCACACGATCGGCAGCGGCCCGGGCAATACGAAGTCGGTATCGTCCGTGCCATCGAGAACCTTGCTGCCGGTAATGACATTAACCGGATGCCCCGCCGACGGCCTCGCCAGACTACCCAGCCAGGTACCGAACGCACCCGCGGCGAAATTCATCGCAATACACGGCGCCTTGCTCTTCAGAAACTGCCCCCAGCTCATCTTCCCGCGGCCGCACACCGCGAGCGCGATACCGAGCGCCGCCCCCAGCCACCCGAGCCGCGTGGCCGACTTCACATCCCGCACCCGCTGCGTACCGCCGCCGATAAAGACGTTGTCCGAGCCTTCGGCAATCGTCCCGTCGCACGTCGTCTTGTCGCCAACCCGCGCAGCAGGCTGATCGTTGATATAAACGCTGCCCGACCCGTCGGCAATCATCTGCGGCCCGGGATGATCGGTACACGCAACGGTATCGAGATCGCCCGGCTTCGCCGCCCGCGCCGCCGGCTTGTCGTTGACGTAAACGTTCCCCGACCCGCTCGCGATCTTGCCTTTGATCTCGGGCGGCACGATCGAATTTTACTTGGACGGTTGCGCCACAAGATAGAAGAACGCGTTATTCGTCAGATAGTGTCCGTCCATACCGTCGAACTTCGCAGCGGCATCCGGTCCCGCAAAAAATCGAGCCTCTGGTTTTTCATTTACCACTCCCGTTTCGCGGTTGACCACGAACGTCTTGTGCGCAAATTTCTTGAACACTTTCCAGACTAGTTTGACAAAGACGTCCGTCGCTGGATCGGTGTCGGAATCATAGGATGCCGCGAGACGGCCATCGCGTAGGCATCCCGGCGCATAGTCCGCCTCGTGGGATCGAAGAAACTGAATTGCTCCCGGACCTTCCATGGACCCCATATAACCAGATCCGCCTGGGTGCGGTGCCATGAATTCTTGCGCGTATCGCTCAACTGAGCAAATTGCCTCGTCAAGGATCACGATATCGGAAAACGGTTGCCCATTACACTCTGTCATGCTGTCGTAGGCAGGGGGAACCGGCGAGCTCCAGATATACGAGTCGATAAACTTGACTTGCGGAATTTGCGCTTTCAGCAGATCCGAGAACACCGCTTCGTCGACTGGGGTCATGAAGGTCTGCAACGTCGGCATCTTTATCGCCAAAAACTCTCCTAGCTTTCGTCGAATAGAAATAGTTCCAGGCTCTATCGTCGCTTTGTTCGCATCGCCGGATTGCAGAGTTGCCTCTTTCACCGCGGTGACAACAAGCGGTGCACGCGTGGTTGCTCGCAACCGCACGAACACGATAACCAGAGGCAATCGAAGTACCCAATCAACACTCTGAATCGCCTCCTGTTACGGTGCCGTTGGACTGATCAGTCATTGGCTCGGCGAAATAGTTACGATTTCACCGCTTCTTCTTAATACTTTGATCTTTCAATCTAAGCGCAACTGCATCCGCCCTGTCATTACATTCACCTATTCCACTCACCCACCACTCCCTCCCCTTTTTATCAATAATCGATTTCACCAACCGAGAGTTCCATGGCTCGCCTTTTTTTACGTATCCAGAAAGATATAAATTTACACGCCTGACAAGCTGGGGATTGGAAAATATCGTCATATCATCCAAATTTCTTCGCACCCCACTCTTCTCAGCAAACTCCTCACCTCCTTTGTAATAGATCCCCAACTCTTCATATGACGGCCCCTCGAACTCAATTTCCGAGAAACCCGACTGATCTGGCGTATAGAGCGGGTCTGATGACAAGATAGGCCACTTGACCATGCAAAAATATTTACGAAAATCAAAAGATGCAAATATCGGATTGAACAACCTCTTTTTCTCAGAAAAAATTATTGATTCCGCTCTCTCCGACGCATTTTTGAAATCAACACTAAAATCATCGAAAACTTCAATCCATTTTGTCGCCCCAACAAAAATCACCCTAGACAACACAAAACCCCACTCCCCACTCATCTCAGCAGGAATTGCAACAACATCACCCGGCGCCACCATCAACAATGCCATACCATTAACCTCCGCAGCGATTCAGCCCGATTTTCTTTGCCTTATCGGTATAGAATTTCATATGAGACAGTCCGCGCTCATCCGTTCTCAATTTATTGATAGGCTCAATGACATTGCCAGGGAATCCGGTTTTAGTTTTGAATTTTTCTCTATACGCTTGCTCATATCCTTTCGCTTGACTATATGTCAACGTCCCAGCAGATCCTTCAAGAGAGCGAATATCGGTCTCCCAACGAACGGCTCGTCCGGTACTGACATGTTCGGCGAGGCGATCATCGAGTGATTGTCCGGTATGTCCAATGTAATAGGGTTCATTTGCTCCGGGCTCATATAGGCCATACGTGGAGTACCCGGGCGCATCCAGCGGAGTTACCGCCCATCCCCAAGGGTCAATCCACAAAACAGGGTTGGGTGCATATTGATATAGGTTGTTTCCACCCGCGAGCCCGATTGGGTCCGGATTGATGAACCGCCCAACGTCCGGATCGTAATACCGAAACGTGTTGTAGTGCATCCCGGTTTCGCGGTCCAGATACTGTCCTTGGAAACGAATGTTTTGTGGCCGCGGCACATGAGCAAGCATCGGGGTCGCATCATGTGTGTGCCTCCATGCCGGCGTCGGCTGGTCAGGTGCCCGCGCGATCCATTCCTCCTGTACCGCGTTGCCCCAAACCTTGTACCGAGCCTGCCAAATCAACTCGCCTTCAGCGTCGGTCAGTTCCTCCGGCAACCCCGACACATCGTTATGGAAATAGTAGACCGCATCCCGCGCATTGGCGTCGTTAGCCGCCGCCTTACCCTGATCGATCCGCGCCAGCGGCACATAGCTGTTGGACTCATACAAGTACGTCAGCGCTTCCTCGCCCTGACGGTCGTGGTACGTCTCCTGCACGAGCCGCATCCCGTCCCACAGGAAGTCCGTACTCGCATACCCCCCATTGAGTTTCCGAATCCGCCGACCGAACGCGTCGTATTCGAAGTGCGTCGTCCCGATACCGAGCCGGTCCTTCGTCACGACGGTCTTCAACTGATTCCAGTCGTCGTACTCAAGCGCCAACTCTTTGGCCGGCCCGTGACCGCTCAACTTGCGAACCAGTCGCCCATATACGTCGTACTCGAAGCGCTTGTCCTCGAACATCTTGAGCCGGTTGTGCTCTACGAAGCCTCCCGGGTGATCGCTTGACACCAGGTTCGCCGCCGCGTCCCAGCGAAACACTTCCGACGGCAATCCCGGCCCCGCCGCCTGTTCAATACGCCCGGTCGGGTCATAGCGATAACTGGTCGTGCCATAGCGCAGATCCCGCTTCTGGATCACATCGCCCGCAGCGTCGTATTGCCATTGCTTCGCCAGCAACTCATCCGCCGACCGGCCTCGCTGCGCAACGTGTCGAGCACGACGGCCAACCGCGTCATACCCGAAGTGACTCGTCAGCTTGCCTTGCGTCCGCAGAACTTCCCGATGCAGATCGTCGCGCTCGATGTCCGCAACGGCAGCGCCGTCAACGCGGATCTGATGCACGTGCCCCGAACCGTAATGCAGCCAATCGATCGTGCGTTCGCCCGAGATCGTGGTGCTAACGCGATTACCCAGTTCATCGTAGGTATGCGCAAGCCAGCCCGTCGGCGTGTACTCCTCGAGCACCTCTCCGCGCGCATCGTATTTCAAGCTGACCCGACTCTTCAGCGACTGACCACGAGCAGCCAGCGTATACAACTCCGCCGACGCGATTCGGCTTGCCTTGTCGTACAGGTATTCACATCGCTCATGCGTGGCTTGCTTCGCCGTCAGTCGCCCAATCGCATCACGCTCGTATCGCGTCTCGATCTTTCCATCCTGCACGATCGTGCCTTGGCCGCACACGTCGTATTCATAAGTGCGCTTGTGGCCATCGAGCCCGATCTGCGCAGCCACCAGATCGCGACGGTCATACTGAAAGCGATACGACTCGCGATTTTCGTTGGTCAAGCTCGCGAGCCGGAACGCATCGTCGTACCCGAATCGCACGACACGATTAGCGGCGTCAGTACGCGAAAGCAACAGCCCGCGCGGATTGATCTCATACCGCGTGCTGCGCTGATTCGCGTCGACAACTTCAACGAGACGCCCAGCCACGTCATACCGGAACGTCTGGCGAGCACCATCCGCCGTCCCGATCCCCGTGACCCGCCCCATTGCATCCGTTTCGTACACGGTCGACTGCCCGGCCGCATCGGTCACTCGTGCAAGCGCACCACGTGCGTCATACGCAAACCGCGTAACCTTGCCGGAACAATCGGTATACGAAGTCACCTGCGCACGTCCATTCCACTCAAGGAACTTGTACCCACCCCGCGCATCGCGAATCGTATGCACCAGCCCGCGCTCGTCCCGGTGATACTCAGTCGCAAAGCCTGCCGGATCGCGCGTCGTCGTCAGATTGCCGCGATCGTCGTAGCGGTAAATCCAGCGCGAATTCGCCGGATCGGTTTCCGCAACAGGCAGGTCGTAGTGCCCATTCCACTCAGTCCGCTCGACCTGGCCAAGCACGTCGATGCGCTGCGTCTGTCGCCCGCGCTCGTCATAGTCGAAGCGAGTGACATGGCCAGCCGGATCAGTCGTGCTGACCAGTTGCCGCATCGCATTCCATTCGAGTTGCCAGACGCGCCCTTCGGCATCCGTGTAGCTCGTCGGCTGCTGATCCTCGTTCCACGTCCAGCGCGTCACACGCCCGATCTGATCCGTAATCGTCACCGAACGCTGCGGGAGATCCGCATCGAACGTGTACGCCTCCCCGTCGTCCGTCCAGTGGCGCACGACACGCGCGTCGCGGCCGCTGCCATGCCACGCGTAAAAACACTGAAGTCCGCCAGGCAGCGTATGTCGTGTCATCAGGCCGTGTTCGTAAGCGAAATGCCGCCCGGTATGGCCGCTGCGATCGGTTACCGATGCGAGCTCGCCGGCTCTCGTATAGCCGTAACGGACCAGGATCTCGGGCAATTCGCCATCGACGCCGCGTGCCAATTCGATCGATGCGACGCGTCGCGGGTGCTCCGGATCGTATTGCAGCGTCAGTACGCGGCCGGCGCTGTCGTGAAGCCGAACCGGCCGCACCAGTTCGCCGGCAGTCGCACGCTCGACCTCGATCCAATTGCCGTTTCGGTCCTCGAGCCGCAGAAGGTCCAGTGTTTCAGCATCCGACGCCGGTGCCCCGGCCGGGCCGAAATCGCGATACACGCCGTCGACCGTTTCGATCACATAGTGCCCGCCGGCCGTACAAATCAGGTAAATGCCTTCCGGCACGCTGAAATGACTCTCACCCGGCGACACCGCCGGAAACTCGATCTCGCGCCCGTGTTCGTCCCAGTACGTGATCGACGTGAGGACGCCGTTCTCCCGCGCCAACCTCAACTCGACACTGATCGGCACGCTCCATCCGGCACCGAACAGGCCATCGGGGCGATCGTCATGGCTGCTGTAAAAACGCCGCCAGACGATCGGCAGCGGGCCAGGCAATACAAAGTCCGTGTCGTCGCTGCCGTCGAGAATCTTGCCGCCGGTGATCACGTTGACGGGATGGCCGGCCGACGGCTGCATCTTGCTGCCGAGCCATGTGCCGAATATGCCGGCCGCGAAGTTCATCGCAAGACACGGCAGCTTGCCCTTGACGAAATCGCCCCAGCTACCCTTACCGCGACCACATAGCGCAAGGGCAATGCCGATCGCCGCGCCGAGTCCGGCGACCCACGGCCGCGCCGCACTGATGTCGCGCACGGTCTTCGTGTCACCGCCGATAAAGACATCGGGCGAGCCCTTCGAGATCGTCCCGTCGCAGGTCGTCTTGTCGTCGACACGTGCCGCAGGTAGATCGTTGATGAACACGCTGTCCGAGCCTTGCGCGATGAACTGCGGTCCGGAATGGTCGTGACAATCAACCGGGTCCATGTCGGCGCCATCGGCCGCGCGCGCGGCGTGCTGGTTGTTGACGAACACATCGGGTGAACCGTTCTTGATCGTGCCTTTCTCCACGGGCGGAGAAATGGCATTGCCAAGCCCCTTCGCGGCCTCGTCAATCTTGTCGTTGAGGCCCGAGCCCTGCATGTACGCGGCCACGCCGACACCGATCGCCAGCACGATGGGCGTCGCCAGCCCGCCGGTGCCGATTTCGAGCGCCCCCAACGCGCCGAACACGAGGCCTTCCGCTATCGTGGTCAGCGCCCATCCGATCCCCATGCCACCCAGCAGCGACCCGCCCATGCCGAGCAGGTCGCCCGCGAGCGTCGTGTGAGTAAAGGGATCGTCCTTACGAGCGGCCGGCTGACTCATGGGCGGCCGGCATCCGAAACCAGCGTGGGCGCAACCGGGCGCGGCTGGAAGCTCTCCAGCATGCGCGCGGCAAGCGCACGTTGTTCGTCGTTGAGCGGTGCGGCATTGGTCAACGTCATCACGATGACCTGCCCGCCGGCATCGAGCCGAAACGCCGTCTGCATCTGATGAAAGGTGCAGCCGTCCTGTTCATGCGTCGATTCCGTTTGCACGCCGGGGCATTCCGCCCGACCGACCGTCACCGGGCGTCGCGACTGCACGTTCAGATTCTTCGCGGTGCGCGACGCCTGCGCCCATTCGCGCTCGACGAATGCATCGATCGACTCTTGCTCGCGAAGCCGGCCGCGTGACACGACGAGACTCAGCCCGCCCGGGCCGACGGGAAGAAACAACATGTTGACCGTACGGTCGAGCGCCGCGTCCGGCAGTTCAAAGGTGCCTTCGTGGATTGCGTAGTGCATGGCTGTTTTTTCGAGTTATTTGTTGAGATCGATGCGCGTGCCGTTGACCATCACGCCGTCGTCGGTCATCAGGATCACGGAGCCCTTGTGCTCGAGGCGAATGCCTTCCGGCGCGAGCGAGATCGAGCTGTCCATCACCTTCAGCAGGATGCCTCGCTCGGCGACGTGGACCTGCGTACCGCCGCCCCCGTCCTTGGCCGGCGTCATCACCTCGACGGTGGTCGCGGTCGTGCTGCGCTTCTCGGCGATCGTCTCGGTCAGGTTGCCCTGCGGAATCTGCTTCTCTTCGCTGCCCGTCGCCACCAGCACGGTACGCATCGGCCCCATCACCTTGTGCGTCTCGTTGTTCTCGACGACGGTGTTCATGTCCTTCTGCGCGTGCATGAAGAATTCCTGCATGCCGTTCGTGTCGGTCATGCGGATCTCGTTCGACCCCTGCCCCTTGTGGGTCTGGCTCTTGATCCCCATCGTCTGGCCGGCCGCACCGTGGTACGGGTTGCCCTGCTCGCCGTTGAACACGCGCCCGACGATCACCGGGTTATCCGGGTCGCCCTGGTTGAACGCGACGAGCACTTCCTGCTTGATCCGCGGAATCGCGGCCGCGCCCCAGCCGTCGCCTGCCCACGGTTGAGACACCCGCACCCACATCGAGTCGGATCCGTCCTTCTTGCCGCGCCGGTCCCACGGGAAGTGCACCTTCACTGCGCTGCCGTTGGTGTAGATTTCCTCGCCCTTGGGGCCGACGACGATCGCCGACTGCGTGCCGT
Organism: Burkholderia sp. Ac-20349; assembly: GCF_017104865.1. Classification (NCBI taxonomy): domain Bacteria; kingdom Pseudomonadati; phylum Pseudomonadota; class Betaproteobacteria; order Burkholderiales; family Burkholderiaceae; genus Burkholderia; species Burkholderia sp. Ac-20349. The sequence goes on along the minus strand of NZ_JAAGPM010000020.1, from coordinate 58,775 downwards.
GAATCACCGGCTTCGGCGTGCCACGCGACGCGCGATACGGCACCTTCTTCGGCAGCAGCGCGAAGCTGTTGCGGTACGGCAGTTTGGCGCTGTGCTGCGTGTAGTCGTTCACCGCCTCGTGGCGCACGTGCAGGATCACGTATTCCTGGTTGTTCTCGAGCACCGGGTGATTCGCCACGGTGACGGCACCCGCCGTGGTCATGCGCCACGCATAGCCGCCGCCGGTAAAGCGATGGGCCTGCGCCTCCTCGGCTTCCATCGCGAAACGGGCATAGCGGTTGCCGTCGTCGCCATGGTCGTACAGCGACTGGTGCTCGAACCGCTCGGTCGCGTCGAGCCGCGCGTGCTTGAGGTTCTGCGGCCCGGCCTCCACCAGCATCAGCGGCGACGACGGGTTCTGGTGGTTGAAGTCGCGGAACGTGACCTTGCCGACGCCAAAGCGCCGGCCTTCGTGCAACTGGTCGATGCCGCTGTCCTCACTCGCCTCGGTGGCCGCGAACGGCACCGTCGCGAGCCCGTCGATCGGGCGGAACAGCAGGTTCGAATCGCCGATCACGAGAACGTGCCGGTCCTTCTCGTAGCGGTGGGTCCAGACCAGCCCCTCCTGCTCCATCAGCCGCGCGCAGAAGTTGTAGTAGCTCTCCTGGTACATCACGACATAGTCGAGCGGCTTCTCGTTCGTCCGGATATCGAACACGAAGTCGGAGAAGCCGTGCTCCTGGAAGATCTCGGTGAGGATGTCCTGCGCGGTCTTATTCTGGAAGATCCGGCAGTCGGTCGAGCGCGTGAGGAACCAGAACCACGGCACCGCCGTCAGGTGATACTGCGTGACGTTTCCGGGGTTGCCGGCCCGGTCGAACGACGCCACGTAGCCGTCGAAGTACCGGTCGTTGTCGACGGTACCCGATGCGACGATGCGCTCGAGCGTCGACAGGCGCGCCTGCTGGTCGAACCGGATCTTGACGTGCTGACCGATCAGGTCCTCGGGGCGCAGGTCGTGGCGATGCGACAGCAAGTCGAGGTGGATCTCCGGCAACCGGTTCACGTGCTCGTCGACAACGGCGGCGCTGACCAGCAGCACGTCCGGGCCAAGCGGCGTATCGAGCGTCACATAGCGGTTGAGCTGGGTCAGGCGCGCGGGGTTGGCGGCGCCGTTGATCGCCTCGGCGATCGCGCCGGGCGTCTTGTCCATCAGCGAGAAACCGGTCTGCGCGAGCTGCATCGCGCGCTGGACGGTGTCGACGTGCCCGGCCAGGCCCGCGAGCGGCCCGAGGCTGCCGGCCACACTCGACGCAACCGGGCCGGCGAGGCCGCCGAGCGCGCTCAGCGAGCCGAGCGCACTACCGCCCATTCCAGTGGGAATACCCCCGTTCGGTGCGAAACTCATTCTTGTTCCTTGCTTGTGTTCTCAGGTTCCGTAGACCGGCTGGCCGGCCCGAAGCCACGATAATGTAGGACAAAACCCGACCGCATGAAAGCTTCGCGCAAACGTTTTCGTTCCGGCCCCCGATCATACAAAAACCGACCGGCGGCCGGTCGGCCACGTGCGGCTGCCCGCGCCGAAGCACCGCGCCGGCACGCGCGGAACACGACACAATCTGCATGAAACGTGTGACAGACCCACGAGGGGCGAGGCATCGCCCCCAGTCACGATGAAACTGCGCGATCGCCCGGGAAGGAAACCGGCGCACGAAGGCGCCGCGATGCGGCGCCACTCAATCGATCAACGCGATCGATAGCGTGATTTCCGCCGCTGGCAACCGCCCGTCTCCCCGATCGGGGAAACCGCCCCGTCACCGCGGCGACACCACGATCGCCGCCCGCCGATTCTGCGCCCGGCCGCCCGGCGTCTTGTTATCCCCGACCGGATCGCTCTTGCCCTTTCCGACGACCGCGATGCGCTTCGCATCCAGCCCGACGTCGATCAGTTCAAGGGAAACGACCTCCGCCCGCCGCCGGGACAACTCGAGGTCATACTCGTCCACCCCTTCCTGGTCCGAGTATCCATAGACCCGTACGCCGTTGATTCCGGCCGACCTGAGCGTACGACCGATCCTTTCGACGATCCGCCGCACATCGGGCTTCAGGTTGTAGCGATCGAAATCGAACAGGATCGGCCCGGTCGAGCCGAACTCGAAACCCTGCTCGGTTTCCTGGAAGCCGGCCGACTTGAGCGCCGTGACCTGCGTCTGCGTCAACCCACGATGAAGCGGCGGCGCCTTGCAACCTCCAAGCAGCATGCACAAAAGCAGCGCGCTGCCGACGCACAAGCGCCCAATGCCCACCGGATACGTGTTGTTCATCATTGACCCCTTCGATTGCACCCGCATCGCGAGCGCATTTTCAACCCACTGCCGCGGCCTCGCCCGCAGCGTGAAACGATGAACCTCAAGCCGCCCCCGCGACCCCTTCCGCCAGTTGCCACGAGCCTGGCCGGGCGCGCTTGGCGCGGTACATCGCGGCATCCGCCGCCCGCAGCAAGCCGCTCGCATCCGACGCGTGATCGGGATACAGCGCAACGCCGGCACTCATCATGGTGGCCACCACGCGGCCGTCGGACAGCTCGATCGACGGCGCCATGCCGGACAGGATCTCGTCCGCAATACGACACACGCTACCCGCTTCGCGCACGGCCGGCAGCATCACAGCAAATTCGTCGCCGCCCAGGCGGGCGACCAAGTCGGCTTCGCGCACCTGCGTGCGCAGCCGTGACGCGATGCCGATCAGCACCGCATCGCCGGCTTCGTGGCCGAGGCAGTCGTTGATTTCCTTGAAGCGGTCGCAGTCGAGATACAGGATCGCGACCCGCTGCCCCGTCACCCCGGCTTCGCCGAGGGCGATCGCGAGCCGCGATTCGAACTGCACGCGGTTGGGCAGCCCCGTGAGCGCATCGTGCGTCGCCTTGTGTTCGAGCGATGCGTTCTCGTCGCGCAGCGTGTTCTGCCAGTCTTCGAATTCGTCGAGCAGTGCATTGAAGTCGTCGCCCAGCTGGTTGAGCTCGGCAATCGCCACCGGCTCGACCCGCTGCGCGAACGCACGCTCGCGCCGCACCGCGTGGGCGACGCCGGCCAGCGCGCGCAACGGCGAAACGATGTTGCGCAGCAGGCGCTTCGAGCTGATATAGGCGCCGATCACGCTGACGGCCAGGCAACCGAGAATGCCGCCCACGCCGCCCAGCAGGAATCCGAAGAACTGATGGCCGCGGCCGCGCACGACGACGTGGCCGACGACGATGCCGTCATGCACCACCGGCGCCGTCACGGGCCCGGGCAGCGCAAGGTCGGCGACGACGCGCTCGAGCCGCGCGATCCCGCTGCCGGCGGGCAACTGCCACGTCGCGAACGGCTGGCCCTTGCTATCCGTGACCACGACCTGCGCGACGTCCTCGTCGCTGGCGATCAGCCCGATCGCCTCGGACGCCGCGACGCGGTCGCCAAACACGAGCGCCGCCTCGACCGTATAGCCGAGCGAGCGGGCCAGCAGGTTCAGGTTGTTGCCGGCATACGCACGCAACGCGATCACGGCCACCACGATCAACGACACGGCGGCCATCGCGACGGCGACGAACGCGAGGCGCAGGTGCGCGCGGCGCAGCACGCTTTGCAGCGTCGGGCGCGGCACGCGCGACAGGGAAACGGGCGGGGCGTGCCGTGTCATGGTGCCCCCGGCCGCCGCGCGAGATTGAGCACGTTCGGGTGCACGCGCACCCCGCTGCGGGCGACGGCGTCGAGATTGATGTCGAACGACACGCGTTCGCCGTCGACGTTGAGACAGAACATGCCGCCCGCGGTGCAGGATGGATCGTGTTCCGAAATCGTCAGCACCGGATGGCCGGCCACCGCAGCTCTCACGCGCGCTCTCTCATCTGCGCTCAGGTTGCCGAGATAGACGACGTCGCAGGCGATACCGAGCGCGGGATCGTCGAAGCGCACACGCTGCACGTCGAGCAGCGTCGAGCCGGCCTGCAGCGTGTCGGTCAGGCCGCGCGCATAGTCGGGCCGGCCCGTGACGCACAGATGCAGGCGAACGGGTGTCGTCGGCCAGTGGGTGAAGCTGACGATGCCCAGCACGACCTGACGCACGGCCGTGTCGTGTGACGCGTCAGCGGGATCGGCGGGGCTCGCGGCGGCAACGATGCGCACCGTGTCGACCGGATCGTCGGCGCCGGCGGAAGCGCCGGCGAGCATGGCCTGTGCCGCCCCCAGAACGCAAACGATTGCGACCAGGGCGTGGCGCAGCGGAGCGGTTCGGCCGGGGTAGCCGGGCGCCGTTCGCGCGGCGATTGCCGCCGCGCCCGCTGGCGTCGCTGCAGTCGCGAGACTGGCAGCCGACGCGCACACTTTCGCATCCATGATGGCAACATCCGCTGGCGTCGCTCCGGCGCTGCCTCCCGCCTCCCTCCATGCGCGTGCAGGCACCGAATTACGCGCATGATGGCTTCATCTTAGGTAAAAATTCGCATGACCAACCAGTGGGAAACACCCGCGAGAAGCGCTGGAAAGTATGCGGAATCGGCGCTGGGCGCGCGGACGTGTTTGCCGATGTCGATCCGGTGTCGACGGCGGGAAATTGATCAGCGGATTGGTGGCTCGTGCACGCCAAACTTCATACGTTCTGTCGCGCGATGTCACCGCCGCCCCATCGCAGTGAAGGCGTCGGGGACGTTGTTCGGGATGACGTGAAGACGCGGTGAACAACTACCGTTCGTCAGCGTCCTCGACGAAGATCTCGAACCACGCGTTCATCACGGCCCAGAAGTCCACGTGCTCAAGCTCGGTCGGACGTTCGTGCCACGCTATCCATCCCATCGGGTCGCCATCATCGGCCCCTTCGCTCGAATCGATGCACAGCCAATCGCCGCTGCCGTTATGAAACACGGCACGCACGAGATCCGGGTTCACGCCGAGCTTGCGCGTCTCGGCAGGTGTCAGGTCAAGCTTGTCCGTCAGCGCAGCCTGATCGGCGAGCGCCAGCGGTCCCATCGAATTCGCGGGAAAGAACGTCCAGCCGTCATGCACGTTTTGATGGAAAAGCCGCAGCGCTTCGGGCAGTGCGGCCCAGAACGGCGCATCAACCGGCGCCCGCTCGCGCAACGGCGCACGACCGATGAAGAAATTCAGGTCGTCGTGCTCGATCGTGTACGGATAGAGCAGCACGACGTCGCCGCCGTCGTAGCGGAACACGGCCGGACGCGCGAGCTTGTCGCGAAAGAACTGCGCGACGGCCGGCAATCGTTCGACGATGCCGGCCCACATCTGCACGAGCATGTCCGCCAGCACGTCGTCCGGCGCGGCGAGCAGCGCGCGCCACGCAGGCGGCACATCGACATCGGCCGGAATCTCGTGCGCCGCGAGCCAGACGCTGCCGCTCGCCCGGAAGCGCTTCAACTCCGCCGCATAAACCGGTGCGGTCAACTCGATCATCGCGTGTCACCCTCGAAGGCCGGAACCCGCGCATTCTACTGCCCGCGTCGTCGCATCGATCGCGAATCGTCGCGCCCAGGCCACCTGCCATGCGCGTCTTCTTGGTGCCCCACGCCGCCGCGAGTATGCTTGCAGTTCGCTAACCGTCATTCACCCCCACCGATGGATTTCGACGTCATCGTTCTCGGCGCAGGCATCGTCGGCGTATCGGCCGCGCTGCATCTGCAGGATCGCGGACGCAAGGTCGCCCTGGTCGATCGCGGCGCGCCCGGCGAAGGCACGAGCTTCGGCAACGCGGGGCTGATCGAGCGCTCGTCGGTCGAACCGTATCCGTTCCCGCGCAGCCCGTTCACGCTGATGCGCTACGCGCTGAACCGCTCGACCGATCTCTACTGGCACAGCGCGTCGCTGCCCGCATTCGCGCCCTGGCTGGCACGTTTCTGGTGGGAATCGGCGCCGCTGCGTCACGCGGCAGCGTCGCGCGACATGCTGCCGTTGATCGAGCGTTGCATCGTCGAGCACGACGCGCTGATCGCGCGGGCCGGCGCCGGCGAGCTCATCCGCGCAAACGGCTGGCTGGAAGCGTTCCGCACGCCGGCCGCATTCGAACGCGGCGTGGCCGACGCCGGACTCACCGCGCGCCGTCACGGGCTCGGCATCACGCCGCTCGATGCCGCCGCGCTGCTCGCGCACGAACCGAGCCTCGCGCCCGGCTTCTGCGGCGCGCTGCACTGGCTCGATCCGAAAAGCGTCGTCGACCCGTCCGCGCTCGTCAAAGCGTACGCCCACCTCTTCGTGCAAGGCGGCGGCACGCTGCTGACAGGCGATGCCGCGAGCCTCGATGCCCTGTCGCCGGGCTGGCAGGTCAGGACGCAGGACGGCATGGCCGCCGCGCCGGCCGTGGTCGTCGCGCTCGGCCCGTGGTCCGACACGGTGTTCGGCAAGTTCGGCTACAAGATCCCGCTGCGCGAGAAGCGCGGCTATCACATGCACTACGCGCCGTCCGCGCGCGGCGTGCCGTCGGCGCCGATCGTCGATCGCGAATACGGTTACGTGATCGCCCCGATGAAGCGCGGGCTGCGGCTGACGACCGGCGTCGAAATCGCGCGCCGCGGCGTACCGCCCACCGGCGTGCAGCTCGAACGCGCGGAACGCGTCGCGCGGCCGGTGTTCGGTTTCGGCGAGCGGCTCGACCCGCAACCGTGGCTCGGCTTCCGGCCGTGCACGCCCGACATGCGCCCGGTGATCGGCCCCGCGCCCGCGCATCGCGGGCTGTGGTTCGCGTTCGGGCACAACCATCACGGGCTGACGCTCGGCCCCGTCACGGGCCGCCTGCTGGCCGAGATGATGACGGGCGAAGCGCCATTCACGGATCCGACGCCGTATCGCGCCGATCGCTTCTGACCCGGCACCGCATCGACGCGCGCTCAGTCGAGCGCGCGGCCGAAGATGCGGATCACTTCGTCGAGATGTTCGGCCATCGCGCGGCGCGCGGCGTCCGGGTCGCGTGCGCGGATCGCATCGAGGATCGCGCGGTGTTCCTGTTCCGACCGGTGCGGCATGTCGTTCGGCATGTACAGCGACTGCAGCCGCTGGAACATCAGGTCGTACTTGTGCGCGAGCAACTGCTTGATCATCAGCGCATACGCGGCGTTGTCGCTCGCTTCCGCGATGCGGATATGAAACAGCCGGTCGCCCGGATGCGTGAGCGAGCCGCTGCGGTTGTCGTCCTGGTTGCGCAGGAACGCTTCGTGGATCCCTTCGATCTGCTCGTCCGAGCCATGCTTCGCGGCAAGCGACGCGGCTTCCGGCTCGATCAGCCGGCGCGCCTGCAACAGCGCGAACGGCGGGATTTCGGTATCGAGGTCGAGTGCGATGCCGAGTTCGGGATCGATCTCGATGATCGTGAACGGCGTGGCCTTCGCTGCGAGCTCGGGCGTGGGCTCGGGTGCGGCGGCCGTTTCGGGATGGCGCACCTTCACGCCGTCGCCGACACGCACGCTCACGAGGCCGCTCACTTCGAGCGCGATCAGCGCCTCGCGCACCGACGTGCGCGATACGCCGAACTGTTCGGCCAGTTCGCGCTCGGGCGGCAGATAGCTGCCCGGCGGAAAATCGCCGGACTCGATCATCGCACTGAGCTTGTCGGCGATCTGCTGGTAGAGACGGCGGTTCTGAATCGGCTGGATGGACATACGTTGATGCAGGTGATCGGTTTCGTTCCGGACGGTCTGACGAATCGAACAGACCGTTCGCGCCTATTTTATATGCCGCGCTTCACCGCGCCCGGCACCGCGTAGCAACGCGCCGCGGTACCGCCCCACAGCGCGTGGCGCTCGGCCGCCGACAGCCGCGATTCGGCCCAGCGTTCGACGATCGACGCGACTTCGTCATACGACGCGGCCAGCAGGCACACGGGCCAGTCCGACCCGAACATCAGCCGCTGCGGGCCGAACGCGTCGAGCGCCGCGTCGAGACACTGCTCGATATGCCGGACGTCCTTCCCGCGCAGGCCGCGCTTCCAGTCGGCTTCGGTCACGAGGCCCGACAGCTTGCACGCGACATGCGGCAGCGCGCCCAGCTCGCGCAACGCGGCGCGCCAGCGCGCGAGCGCGGTGTCGTCGCGCTCGAAATCGGCGAGCGCGGGCTTGCCGACATGATCGAGCACGAGCCAGTGCGCGTCGTGCCGCGCGCAGAATGCTTGCACGTCCGGCAACTGGCGCTCGAACACGAGCACGTCGTACACGTAGCCGTGCGCCTGCAGCCACGCGATGCCGCGGTTGAAGCCCGGCTCCGCGACGAACGCGCCGGCATCGGCTTCGTCCTGCACCTGGTGGCGGAAGCCACGCAGCTTCGGGCTGCGCCATTCGGCGATACGATCCGCGAGCTGGGGCGCGGCAAGATCCTCCCAGCCGACCACCGCCGCGATGCGCGCATCGTCGCGCGCGAGATCGAGCAGGAACGCCGTCTCGTCGCGCCCGGCGCGCGCCTGCACCGCGATCGACGCGCCGAGCGCCTGCGCATGCATCAGCGGCCATAGCGCGTCGGGCAGGTAGTCGTGCGCGAGCACCTCCATCCCGGTGCCGATCCACGGATAATCGGCGGCGCGATAGCGCCAGAAGTGCTGATGGGAATCGATACGCACTGCGCTCATGATGCCCTCGTGTCCGGTCGGCGCGGCGGCGGCGCGCGCCACCGCCGCTCGACGCAACGTTCAGTCGTACAACACCGCCGCGATCTTCGGATCGTCGATATTGGTCTTGTCGTACCAGTAGAAGCCGGTATCGATGACCTTCGGCAGCTTCTCGCCCTTGATCGCCTTCACGGCCGCCTCGACCGTCTTGTAGCCAATGCCGATCGGGTTCTGCGTGATCGCGCCGGCCATCAGCCCGCTGCGGATCGCGTCCTTCTGCTGCTTGCCGGAATCGTAACCGACGATCACGACCTTGCGCTTCATCTCGCGCACGCCGTTGACCACGCCGATCGCCGAGCCCTCGTTGGTGCCGAACAGCCCCTTGAGCTTCGGATACGCCTGCAGGATCGACTTCGTCACCTCGGTCGACTTCAGCTGGTCGCCTTCGCCGTACTGCACGGTCACGACCTGCACCTTCGGGTGCGCCGACTTCATCCGCTCGAGAAAGCCGTCGCGGCGGTCGATGCCGGTGCGGCTCGTCTGGTCGTGCGCGACCACGGCCACCTCGCCTTCGTCGCCGATCAGCGCAGCGAGCTTGTCGGCGGCGAGCGACGCGGCGGCCTTGTTGTTGGTCGCGGCCGTCGTGACCGGGATGTCGCTGTCCACGCCCGAGTCGAACGCGATCACCGGGATCTTCTCGGCCTGCGCCTTCTTCAGGAGCGGCAATGCGGCCTTGCTGTCGAGCGCCGCGAAGCCGAGCGCGGCCGGCTTCTTCGCGATCGCGGCCGACAGCATGTCGATCTGCTTGTCGACCATCGCCTCGGTTTCGGGCCCTTCGAAGGTCACCTTCACCTTGTAGTCCTTCGCGGCCTGCATCGCGCCCGCTTTCACGGCCTGCCAGAACTGATGCTGGAAGCCCTTCGAGATCAGCGGGATGTAGGTTTCCTGCGCCTGCGCGCCGGCCGTGACGCCGACGGCGAACGTCAGCCCGACGATTGCGTTCAACACCTTGCTCCTGATCACTTCGCGTCTCCTTTTTTCGTATCGACTGGAACGACTGGAACGCCGGCCGGAACCGGCGATGAAGCACATGCCTGCGTGAATGCGTGCGTCAGCGGCGCCGCCGGCGCAGGATGTCGACGTAGACGGCGAGGATGATGATCACGCCCGTCACGACCGTCTGCCATTCCTGCGCGACCGACATGATGCGCAGGCCGTTCGTCAGCACGCTCATGATGAACGCGCCGATGATCGTGCCGACGATGCTGCCCGCGCCGCCCGACAGCGACGTGCCGCCGATCACGACGGCCGCGATCGCATCGAGCTCGTAGCCCTGCCCGAGCGCGGGCTGCGCCGAATTCAGCCGCGACGCGATCAGCAGCCCGGCGATCCCGCACACCGCACCGCTGAACGTGTAGACCGCGATCTTCCACGCATCGACGTTCACGCCCGACAGCCGCAGCGCTTCCTCGTTGCTGCCGAGCGCGAACGTGTAGCGGCCGAAGATCGTGCGGTTCAGCACGATCGACGCGCCGATCGCGACGAGGAACAGGATCAGCACCGCGTTCGGAATCGGCAGCGCGGGAATCAGGTTGCCGATCAGCGAATCCTGCGCGATCGACGTGAAGCCCGGCGTGTCGTTGAAGTAGATCGGCCGCGTGCCCGAGATCACGAGCGACAGCCCCTTGAGCAGCATCATCATGCCGAGCGTCGCGATGAACGGCGGCACCTTCATCTTCGCGATCACGAAGCCCGATACGCTGCCCGACAGCGCGCCGAAGAAGAGCGCCGCCAGGATCCCGAGCGGCAGCGGCATGCCCCAGTTCGTCAGCACGACGCCGGCCATCACCGCGCAGAACGTCATCAGCGTGCCGACCGACAGGTCGATGCCCGACGTGATGATCACGTAGGTACACGCGACGGCCAGCACGCCGTTCACCGCGGTGGCCTGCAGGATCGCGACGAGGTTGTCGACTTCGAGGAAGTTCGGCGACGCGAAGCTGAAGAACACGATCAGCAGCACGAGGCTCGCGAACGCGAGCAGCTTCTGGCGCGCGGCCGGGTTGAAGAAGCGGGCTTTCAGGCTCGCTGCCGCGGCCGGCGTGTCGCCGGGCGCGAGAGGCGGAACGGGATGCGTATCGTTGGACATGATCGTAGGGGTTGAATCAGGACAATATGGTCGACTCGCGCTGCGTCGCGAGCTGCATGATCTTTTCCTGCGTGGCGTCGGCCGCGCGCAATTCACCGGTCACGCGCCCTTCGCACATCACGAGAATCCGGTGGCTCATGCGCAGCACTTCGGGCAACTCGGACGAGATCATCACGATCGCCTTGCCTTCGGCGGCGAGTGCGTCGAGCAGCTTGTAGATCTCGCTTTTCGCGCCGACGTCGATGCCGCGCGTCGGCTCGTCGAAGAACAGGATGTCGCAGTCGCGCAGCAGCCACTTCGCGATCACGATCTTCTGCTGGTTGCCGCCCGACAGCAGCCGCGCCGGCTGCGCGACCGACGGCGTGCGGATCGCGAGCTGCCGCACGTACGATTGCGCGGTGTCGCGCAGCGCGCGCGCATCGAGGAACACGCCGCGGCGCACGAAGCGGCGCAGGCTCGACAACGCGATGTTGTTCTGCACGTCCATCCCGACCGCGAGCCCGAAGTGCTTGCGATCCTCGGACAGGTAGCCGATGCCGTGCTTCACCGCATCGGCCGGCGTACGGATCGTCACGGTCTTGCCATGCACGCGGATCTCGCCCGCGTCGACCGGGTCCGCGCCGAACACCGCGCGCGCGACCTCGGTGCGGCCCGCGCCCATCAACCCGGCGAAGCCGAGAATCTCGCCGCGTCGCAGCGTGAAGCCGACATCGCGGATCGCCCGGCCGCGCGACAACCCGCGCACTTCGAGCGCGACGTCGTTCGCGGACGTATCGGGCGGCGTGCGGAATTCGGTCGCGAGCTGGCGGCCGACCATCATCGCGATGATCGTGTCCATCGACGTGTCCGCCATCGGCACGGTCGCCACGTACTTGCCGTCGCGCATCACGGTCACGCGATCGGCGATCTGGCGCAGCTCGTCCATCTTGTGCGAGATGTAGACGATGCCGACACCGTGCGCGCGCAGGTCGCCGATGATGCGGAACAGCTCGGCGATCTCCGCGTTGTTGAGCGCGGCGGTCGGTTCGTCCATGATCAGCACGCGCGAGTCGAACGACAGCGCCTTCGCGATCTCGACCATCTGCTGCTTTGCCACCGTGAGCCGGCCGACCGGCGTGCGCGGATCGAGATCGAGCCGCATCCGCTGGAAGATCACGGCCGCGTCGCGATTCAGCTTGTCTTCGTCGACGAACACGCCGAAGCGGCCGCGCGGCTCGCGGCCGATGAAGATGTTCTGCGCGACGCTCAGGTGGTTCATCAGGTTCAGTTCCTGATGGATGATGCCGATCCCGAGCGCCTGCGCGGCGCGCGGATCGGCGATCTCCACCGCGCGGCCGTCCATCCGGATCTCGCCTTCGTCGCGCTGGTAGACGCCCGCCAGGATCTTCATCAGCGTCGACTTGCCGGCGCCGTTCTCGCCCATCAACGCATGCACTTCGCCGGCACGCAGGTCGAAACGGCAGTCGTCGAGCGCCTGCACGCCGGGGAAGCGCTTGCCGATGCCGGTCAATGCGATCAGCGGCGGTGCGGGGTTCGGGCTCAGGTCGGGTTGCATGGATCGCCGCCCTCAGCTGATCGCACGATCGAGATGCGTATAGCCGCCGTCGACGAACAGCCACTGGCCCGTCGTGTGCGATGCACGTTCCGACAGCAGAAACACGGCCGTATCGGCGATTTCGTCGGCCGTCGTGAAACGCTTGCCGAACGGCACCTTGCCCGCGATGCCGGCCAGCTTCGCGTCGGGGTCGTCGAAACTGTCGAGCCATCTCCGGTACAGCGGCGTCATCACCTCGGCCGGGATCACCGCGTTCACGCGCACGCCGTCGTCGCGCAGCGCGACGGCCCATTCGCGCGTCAACGCAAGCTGCGCGCCCTTCGCTGCGCAATAGCCGCTCGTGTTGCCCTGCCCGGTCACGGCCGTCTTCGACGACAGGTTGACGATCGCGCCGCGCGTCGCCTTCAGGTGCGGCACGCAGTAGTGCGCCATCACGTAGTAGTGGATCAGGTTGCGTTCGAGCGACGCGACGAACGCATCGCGCCCGGCATCGAGCCCGATGCTGTCGTTGACGCCCGCATTGTTGACCAGGCCGTCGAGGCGGCCGAAACGCCCGATCGTTTCCGCAACCGCGTCGCGGCACCGCGCATCGTCCTGCAATTCGACGGACACGCACGTGGCCTGCGGCTGCTTCTGCACGAGTGCGCGCCAGAACGCATCGTCGGGCGCGTGGCGCGCGAACACCACCGGGATCGCACCTTCTTCGGCCAGCCGCATCGAGATCGCGGCGCCGATGCCCGACGCGCCGCCGGTCACGATCACGACCTTGTGTTGCAGATTCAAATCCACTTCGCGTCTCCGTCGTTCATGTTGTCGGCACGCATGACGCGCGTCGCGCGCGGTCGTGCTTCAGCCGCGGAACCGGTATTGCTCCAGCGATTCGGGCTTCATCTCGATCGAGAAGCCGGGCGCCGTCGGCGGCATGTACGCCGCGCCGCGCACCACGCACGGCTCGACGAAATGCTCGTGCAGGTGATCGACGTACTCGGTCACGCGCCCTTCCTTCGTGCCGGAAATGCACACATAGTCGATCATCGACAGATGCTGCACGTACTCGCACAGCCCGACGCCGCCCGCATGCGGGCACACGGGCAGCCCGTACTTCGCCGCCATCAGCATCACCGCGAGAATCTCGTTCACGCCGCCGAGCCGGCACGCATCGATCTGCACCACGTCGATCGCGCCGCGCGCGATGAATTGCTTGAACAGCACGCGGTTCTGGCACATCTCGCCGGTCGCGACCTGCACCGGCGCGATCGCCTCGCGGATCTTGCGATGCCCTTCGACGTCGTCGGGGCTCGTCGGCTCCTCGATGAACCAGGGCCGCGCGAACGCCAGCTCGCGCACCCAGTCGATCGCCTCGTCCACTTCCCACACCTGGTTCGCATCGATCATCAGCTTGCGATCCGGGCCGATCACCTCGCGCGCGATCGTCACGCGGCGGATGTCGTCTTCCAGGTTCGCGCCGACTTTCAGCTTCACGTACTCGAACCCGGCTTCGACGGCTTCGCGGCACAGCCGCCGCAGCTTGTCGTCGCTGTAGCCGAGCCAGCCGGCCGACGTCGTGTAGCACGGGTAGCCGTCGCGCTCGAGCAGCGCGATCCGTTCGGCCTTGTCCGGCGCCTGCCGGCGCAGCAGGTCGAGCGCTTCGTCCGGCGTCAGGCAGTCGGTCAGGTAGCGGAAGTCGATCGCGCGCACCAGCTCCTCGGGGTGCATCTCGGCCACGAGCCGCCACAGCGGCTTGCGTTCGGCTTTCGCCCATAGATCCCAGACCGCATTGACGACGGCGCCCGTCGCCAGATGGATCGCCCCCTTGTCGGGGCCGATCCAGCGCAACTGGCTGTCCGACGTGACGTGGCGCCAGAAACGGCCCATGTCCGCACGGATCCAGTCGAGGTCGAGGCCGACGACGAGGTGACGCATCGCGTCGATCGCCGCGCAGCAGATCTCGTTGCCGCGCCCGATGGTGAACGTGAGCCCGTGACCTTCGAGCCCGTCGCGGTCGGTTTCGAGCACGACGTAGGCCGCCGAATAATCGGGGTCCGGATTCATCGCATCGGAGCCGTCGAGCTGGCGCGAGGTCGGGAAGCGCACGTCGAGGACGCGCATCGATCGAATGATAGGCATGACGAATCGTCCGCGAAAGGAAATCAGGCCTGCACGGTGCGCTGGCGTTGCTCGCCGAGCCCGTCGATGCCGAGCGTGATCACCTGCCCGGCGCGCAGATAGACGGGCGGTTTCTGCCCGAGACCGACACCCGGTGGCGTGCCCGTCGAGATCACGTCGCCCGGCTGCAGGCTCATGAAGCGGCTCAGGTAGCTGATCAGGTGCGGCACGCGGAACACCATCGTCGCGGTCGTGCCGTTCTGGTAGCGATGGCCGTCGACGTCGAGCCACAGCCGCAGCCCATGCGGATCGGGCACGTCGTCGGCCGTCACGAGCCACGGGCCGAGCGGCCCGAACGTGTCGTTGCCCTTGCCCTTGTCCCACGTGCCGCCGCGTTCGAGCTGGAATTCGCGCTCCGACACGTCGTTCACGACGCAGTAGCCGGCGACGTGCGACAGCGCGTCGGCTTCCGCGATGTAGCGGCCGCCCTGGCCGATCACCACGCCGAGCTCGACTTCCCAGTCGGTCTTCTCCGAGCCGCGCGGGATCTCGACGTCGTCGTTCGGCCCCGAGATCGCACTCGTCCATTTGCCGAACACGACCGGCTCCTTCGGCACGTCCATTCCCGATTCGGCCGCGTGGTCGGAATAGTTGAGGCCGATGCAGATGAACTTGCCAACGCGGCCGACGCACGCGCCGAGCCGTGGCGTGCCTTCGACCAGCGGCAGCGACGACGGCGGAATGCCGCGCAGCCGCGCGAGCGCGGCCGGTAACAGCGCATCGCCGGCGATGTCGTCGATCACGCCGGACAGGTCGCGGATCTGGCCCTGCGCATCGAGCAAGCCCGGCTTCTCATGGTGTTTGTCGCCAAATCTCAGCAATTTCATGTCGTCTTGAGCGGAAACGGAAAGTGAAGGGGAAGGCGCGGTCAGTTTGACCAGCCGCCGTCGATCAGGTGGATCGCGCCGGTCGTGAACGACGCTTCGTCGGATGCGAGGTAGAGCGCGAGCGCGGCCACTTCTTCCGCGCTGCCGATGCGGCCGATCGGCTGGCGCGCAACGAACGCCTGGCGCACCTCGTCGGTCGACACGTGGCGCGTGCGCGCCTGATCCGCGATCCGCTGCTCCAACGACGGCGATTCGATCGTGCCCGGGCAGATCGCATTGCAGCGGATGCCCCGCTCGACGAAATCGGCGGCCACCGCCTTGGTCAGCCCGATCACGGCCGCCTTGGTGGTGCCATAGACGAAGCGGTTCGGCACGCCCTTCACGCTCGATGCGGCCGACGCCATGTTGACGATCGACGCGCCGCCGGCTGCGAGCATCGCGGGCAGCAGCGCGCGGATCAGCCGGTACATCGACGTGACGTTCAGGTTCAGCGAGAACGCCCATGCGTCGTCGTCGCAGTCGAGGATCGAGCCGTGGTGCACGAAGCCCGCGCAGTTGAACAGCACGTCGAACGCGCGCTCGCTCGCGGCGAGCGCCGCGACGTCGTTCGCATCGGTCACATCGAGCCGCCGCGTGGTCAGCCGGCCGCCCGCGCGTTCGGCGTCGGCCTCGAGCCGCACGAGCGCGGCTTCGTTGATGTCGGTCGCCAGCACGTCGGCGCCTTCGCTCGCGAACCGCAGCGCGGTCGCGCGGCCGATGCCCTGCCCGGCCGCCGTCACCAGCGCGCGTTTGCCCTGCAATCTCATGAGCAACTCTCCCGAAAAAGCCGGCCGCCCGTCGGCCGATTGGCACAAAGGACTAAAGGTCCAACCAATCATAGGAAGTGATTTCGCGTTTGTCACGGAATCGGAATTCGGTATTTACCCGACGTCGAGGTACGGTCAACCTGGCACTTTTTTCGTTCAGGCTGACAGGTCGGAATCTGTGTGCGCCAACGGCCCGACGATCCCGTTATCGCAATGGAAACGGGATGCCGGAAGGGATAGGCGGTGGCGTATGCCATGAGCCCGGACAGTTCGTCCGGATGTGCGTGATCACATTCTGCGGGTCAGGCAAACGCGCGTCGCCCAACGGCGGGCGCCCCGTCAGTCCATATGCCGGAGATACGACGACGCGATCGCGCGCAGGTCCGGTGACGTGAACACGCGCGGATGCAGGTAGGCTGCCGCTTCGGCCAGCACCGCATGGCGCGCGATCGGCCCGAACGATTCGATCCAGTGATCGCCGACGCTCACGATCCTCACCCGGCGTGTCGACGCCAGGTGCTGCCACACCGGATTCGTCTCGAAGCCGCGCCGGCCGCCGTCGTCGTAGACGAAAATCAGGTCGGGCTTCGCGAGCAACAGTGTCTCGAGGCTCATCTGGAACGCCGTGTTGTCGCGCTGCGCCGGCCGCGGATTGCCGCCGGCGATGTTGACGCCGCCCAGCGCATTCAGCAGCGAACACGTCATG
Organism: Burkholderia sp. Ac-20349; assembly: GCF_017104865.1. Lineage (NCBI taxonomy): Bacteria > Pseudomonadati > Pseudomonadota > Betaproteobacteria > Burkholderiales > Burkholderiaceae > Burkholderia > Burkholderia sp. Ac-20349. The sequence continues at coordinate 42,010 of NZ_JAAGPM010000020.1, read as the reverse complement.
TTCTCGTCGTAGAACGCCCACGGCGCGACGCCCGCCCCCCAGACGAACAGGTAACGCGGCGCGCGGCGCAATTCCGCACGCGCACGGAATGCCGCGAGCACGCCGGCAAACCGCCGGTTGAGCGCGGCGGCCGCGTCGGCGCGGCCAAGTGCGGCGCCGACGAGCGCAATGCTGCGGTCGCTGTCGTCGCCGGTCTCCAGGTCGAGCGCGAGATACGGCGCGATCTGCCGGAGCCGCGCCGCGTTCGCTTCGGTATAGCGGCGGATGGCGACGATGAGGTCGGCGTGCGCGCTCGCCAGCAACTCGAGGTTCGGGCTCGCGCGCTGCCCGAGGTCGATCACGCGATCCATCGTGTCCAGCAGATACGCGGGCCGCCGGCTGCGCACGAGAAACGTCGACGCGATCGGCTGCACGCCGAGCGCCAGCGCCGTATCGGCGCCGAAATACGAAATCGCCGCGAGCCGGCTCGGCGAGGCATCGAAGCGCAGCGTCACGCCGCGATCGTCGACGACATCGTACGGCCGCGCCGGCACCGCCGCGCGCACGGGCCGCGCGAGCACCGACGCCAGTGAGGCCGGCAACGCGAACGACAGCGCGCGGCGCTTGCGGTCAATCATGGCCGGCGGCGCCGAACGACGGCTCGATGTCGCGCACGCCCCGCACCGCATCGCCCGCCACGCTGCCGGGTGCGGCATAGCCGAGCGGGTGGCAGACGGGCACGCCGTCGCTCGCGCCAAAGAGCCGCTCGCTGCGCACATGGAATACGTCGGCGACGAAGGCTGGCGTCAGCACGTCGACCGGCGCGCCGTCGGCAACGAGCCGACCGGCGCGCATCACGATCGCGCGGTCGGCGAAACGCATGGCCTGATTCAGGTCGTGCAGCGACATCACGAGCGTCAGACCGAATTCGTCGTTGAGCCGCCGCAGCGTCTGCATCACGTCGAGTTGATGGCCGAGGTCGAGATAGGTCGTCGGCTCGTCGAGCAGCAGGATATCCGCGCGCTGCGCGAGCGCCATCGCAATCCATACGCGCTGGCGTTCGCCGCCCGACAGCGCGACGAGCGCACGTTCGCGCATCGCGACCAGTCCGGTCATCTCGAGTGCCCATTCGACGGCTTCACGATCGTCATCGGTTTCGCCGCGCAGCCAGCTCCGGTGCGCGAACCGTCCGTGACGGACGAGGTCCTGCACCGTCAGACCGGACGGAACGTCCTGTGTCTGGGCCAGGAACGCGATCCGTCGCGCAAGCTTGCGGCGCGGCCATTGCCGCAGCGAAACGTCGTCGAGCGCCGCATCGCCGCCGCGCGGTGCAAGCAGGCCGGCAAGCGCACGCAGCAGCGTGCTCTTGCCCGAACCGTTCGGGCCGAGCAGCACGGTGATCCGGCCGGGCTCGATCGACAGCGACAGGCTGTCGACGATGCGGCGCGGGCCATATCCGAGCGAGAGATCGCGGGCAACGAGTGTCATCGTGACGACCGGGACAGCAGATAGAGAAAGAGCGGCGCGCCGAACATCGCGGTGACCGCACCCACGGGAATTTCGGCCGGCGCGACGACGATGCGGCCGGTCAGATCCGCCAGCGCGGTGATCAGCGCCCCGCAGAGGAGTGCGAACGGTGCCTGCCGCACGAGCGGGCCGCCCACGGCGAGCCGCGCGAGATGCGGCGCGATCAGGCCGACGAACGCGACCGGGCCGGCAATCGCCACCGCGCATGCGGCAGCGAAACCGGCATAGACGATCGCCACGAGCCGCCAGCGCTCGACGTTCAGCCCGACGCTCGTCGCCGCATCGTCGCCGAGCGACAGCACCTGCACCGCCGGCAGGATGACCGGCAGCAGCGCGATCGTCGCCACGGTCCACGGCGCGAGCAACAGCACGTGCGGCCAGCCGCGCGCGTACAGGTTGCCCGCGAGCCACGTCAGCAGCACCTCGATGCGGCTCGAGCCCCAGCCGGCGAGGATCGTCATCGCAACCGCATACATCGCCGCGCTGACGGCGACGCCCATCAGGATCAGCCGGAACGGCACCGTGCCGTTGCGCCACGCCAGCGCGTAGACACCCAGCGCCGCACCGATGCCGCCCGCCTGCGCGACCAGCGGCATCCACGTGATGTCGTACGCGTCGAGCCGGCTGCCGTCGAGCGACCCGGCGAAATTCGCGACGAGCAGCAACAGCATCACGCCGAGCGTCGCGCCGGACGACACGCCGATCACGCCGGGCTCCGCGAGCGGATTGCGCAGCGCCGCCTGCAACACGAGCCCGCTCGCCGCGAGTTGCGCGCCGATCATCAGTGCGAGCAGCACGCGCGGCATGCGCAGCTCCCACATCACGAAAGCGACGTCGCGCGCGCCGTCGCGATGGAGCAGCGCCTGGACGGCCGACGTCAACGGGAAATCGGCCGCGCCGAAACGAACCGACAGCACGACCGTGAGCACCAGGATCGCGGCCCACCCCGCGCCACGCGCAAGCGTCCGCCTCCATGCGCCACCCTGTGCATTCGGCGCGCCGATCAGCCGGCCAGGAACGCGCCTCATGCCGATACACCTTCGTCGCGGCGAATCATCGCGATCAAGAGCGGTGTCGCGACCAGCGCGGTCAGGAAGCCGACCGGCAGTTCGCGCGGCGCGGCCACCGTGCGGGCGACGAGATCCGCGGCCGCGACGAGCAACGCACCCGCCAGCGCCGTCACGCCCAAGGTCCGCCGATAGCTGCCGCCGAGCGCGGCGCGCACGAGATGCGGCACGCATAGTCCGACGAAACCGACCGGCCCCGCGATCGACACCACCGACGCCGACAGCGCAACCGCGATGCCGCCGAGCATCAGGCGCCAGCGCATCAGGTCGAGGCCGACGCCCTGCGCCGCTTCGTCGCCGAGCGCGAGCGTGTCGAGTACGCGCGCGCCGGCCAGCGCGGCGCCGAGCCCCGCGACGGTCCACGGCGCGACCATCGCAACCTGCTGCCAGCCGACGCCCGCGAAGCCCCCGGCCAGCCAGTAGAACAGCGGCCCGGCTTGCGGCCCCGCCACGATCATCAACGAAATGACTCCCGCGCTGCCGAGCGCGGCGATCGTCGTACCGGCCAGCGACAGGCGCAACGGCGACAGCTGCGCGCGCCACGCGAGCGCGAACGTGAGCGTCGCCGCGATGCCGCCGCCGGCCAGCGCGGCGAACGGCAACAGGCCCGCGGACCAGCCAGGCACCAGCACGGTTACCGCAACGACTGCCAGCGCCGCACCGCTCACGACGCCCGTCAGCGTCGGATCGGCGAGCGGATTGCGCGTCATGCCCTGCATCAGCGCGCCGGCCACCGCGAGACTCGCGCCGACCATCAGCGCCGCGATCAGGCGGGGCAGCCGCAACGCATGAACGATCTGTGCGGCGGGCGTATCGCCGCCCGCCAGCGCATCGAGCGCAGCGACGGGGCTCAGCACGAGGTTGCCGGCGCACAGGCTCGCGAGCGCGATCGCAGCCAGCGCCGCGATCAGCACCAACACGAGCGCGCCGACCCGTGCGCGCCCGCCGGGTGCCGAACCCGGCATGGCAGCGCGCGGACGTTTCGCCGCAGCAGCGCGTGCGGTCATGATCGCGCCGCCGCACCGGCCTGTTTCGCCAGTGCCCCCAGCCGGTACTCGAACTTGCGCAGCAGCATCGTCGCGGTCGCGGCCAGCCCGATCGCGAGCCCGACCCAGATCCCGTAGATGCCGTAGCCGAGCGTCACGCCCGCCGCCCACGCGACCGGCAGCCCGATCATCCAGTAGCCGACGATCGAGATGCGGAACGAACTCTTCACGTCGCCGAGCCCGCGCAGGATGCCGACGCCGATGTTCTGGCTGCAATCGAAGATCTGCAGCAGCGCCGCGATCGTCAACAGCCCGGTCGCGAGCCGCAGCACGTCGGCGTTCGCCGCCGAGCCGCGCGCAAGGAACGGCGCAAGCACGCGCATCGGCGCGACGAGATACGGCAGCGCGACGATCAGCATCGTGCCGACGCCCAGCGCCAGCCCCGTATAGCCGAGCCGCCGCGCGCCGCGATAGTCGTGCTGCGCGCACGCATGGCTGATGCTGATCGACGATGCATGCGACAGCCCGACCGAAATCATGAACACGATGTAGATCACCTGGTTGACGACCGTCTGCGCCGCGAGCGCATCGGTGCCGAGCGTGCCGATCACGAGCGTGAGTACGGTGAAGAACGCGGCTTCCGAGCCGTAGGTCGCGGCAATCGGCACACCCATCTTCAACGTCTGCCTGAACGCATCGGCATCGGTACGCCAGCAGGCCAGCGAAAGGTGCTCACGCAGCGCCGCCCGGCGCTTCGCGATCGTCAGGAACGCGACGAACGACAGCAGGTACACCGCGCTCGTCGCGCAGGCGACGCCGGTCAGGCCGAGTTCGGGGAACCCGAAGCGGCCGAACATCAGCGCGTAGTCGAGCACCGCGTTGACCGCGATCGACACCACGGTGATCGCGAGCAACGGCCCCGGCTTGCGCAACCCGACGGTGTACTGGCGCAGCGACTGGAACCACAGGCACGGCAGCATGCCGGGCGCTGCCGCGGCGAGGTAAAACGCGGCCTGCCGCGCGACGCCCGGATCCTGGCCGAGCCACACGAGCGGCCGCTCGACGGCCAGCATCAGCAGCACGAACACGAGCGCGGCGAGCGTCGACAGCGCAAAGCTCGCCCGCACGAGGCGCATGATCCGCGCCGTGTCGCCCTGCCCGTTCGCAAACGCGATCAGGTTGCCGGTGCCCGTCACGAGGCCCGTGCCCATCGTGCGCAACTGGTTGAACAAGGTCAGCGCGAGCCCGCCGGCCGCGATTTCGCGCGGGCCGAGCATCCCCATCATCACGATGTCGGTGGTCGTCAGCGCGACCTGCGCGAGCTGGGTGAGGATGAGCGGCGCGGCAAGCGCGCCGATGTGCCGGGCGTCGAGCCAGAACTGTCCGTGAGGTTTCATGCGGGGGCGGAAAAAATCGGAATGCCAAGTGCGCGACAGGCCGGGCCGCTCATGCGCCGCAGCCTGCCGCGGTCCATCACAGGTCGGTCGACACCGACAGCCAGAACGTGCGCGGCGCGCCCGTGAACAGGTACCCGGTCGGGTTCGCCTGCCAGTAGTCGCGATTGAACAGGTTCGTCACGTTCGCGCGCAGCGTCACGTCGCGGCCGGCGACTTTCGTCGTGTAGCGGCCGCCGAGATCGAAGCGCGTCCAGCTCGGCACGTGCTGCGTGTTGTCCTGGCTCACGTAAGCCTTGCCCGTGTAGATCATCCGGCTCGTCAGCGTGACGCCCGGCACGAACGGCGTATCCCATTCCGCGCCGAGTGTGGCCTGCAGCGACGGTGCGCCGATCGCGTGATTGCCGTCGTAGGTGCCGCCCTGCGTGCGGCGCAGCCGCGCGTCGAGCCACGTGACACCGCCCAGCAGCCGCACGCCGCGCGTGACTTCGCCGAAGCCGGACAGCTCGAGACCGCGATTGCGCTGCAACCCGTTGAGGCTGTACAGCTTGCTGACCGGATCGACGATCCCGCTCGGCACGTCGATCTGGAACAGCCCGAGCGTCGCGCCGAACTTGCCGAGATCGAGCTTGGTCCCGACTTCGTACTGCTTCGACTTGAACGGCGCGAACACCTGGTTCGGGTTCGCCGCGTCGGGCGGCGGTGCCGAACCGGGCGTCAGCGCCTCGATGTAGTTCGCGTAGAACGACAACTGGTCGAGCGGACGCACGACGAGCGCGACGGATGGCGTGGTCGCGCCCTGGTCGTAATGCGAGGTTTCCGCGCCAGACGTATCGAAGTTGCGGCTACTCACTTGCTGGCGACGCACGCCGACGGTGAGTTGCACGAGCCCGCCGGCGGCCGACAGCGTATCGGCCACGCCGATGCTGCGCAGGATCTGTGCGCTGTCCTTCGCTTCCGGCGACACCGACACTGCTGCACCGGGCCCGGCGAGGCGGGTCGGCATGGTGATGTTCGTCGCGTAGCTGCCGTACGCGGTCTGACCGAACCACGTGGTCTGCTGCAGGTAGTCGCCGCTCACGACGAGCTGGTGATCGATCGGCCCAGTCTTGAAGCGCGTCCGCGCACCGGCCTCGGCCGACAGCGCATGCGATGCGCCCGACTGGTATCGCGACGTGGACTTCGCATCGCCTTGCGCATTGATGATCGTCGCGCCCGGGTCTTCCAGCTTGTCGTAGCCGAAGCGGTTCATGCCCACCGCGCCGAACAGCGTCACGTTCGACGACAGGTCGTATTCGGCGCGCCCCAATGCCGTCAGGCTATGGGAATTCGAATAGGAAAACGTCTGCGCGAGGTTGGTCCGCGAATCAGGCGCCGACGGCACCGCGATGCCGGCGATCGGCGTATAGCCGCGCACCGGCGCACGCATGAAGTCTTCCTGGTAGATCACGTCGCCCGACACGCGCAGGCGGCTGCCGCGGTAGTCGAGCCCGACCGACAGCGACGTATTGCGCCGCGACTGCTCGTCGATCGGCGTGTCGCCTTCGCGATGGGCCGCATTGACGCGCACGCCGAATTCGCCGTTCTGGCCGAAGCGCCGGCCGATATCTGCATGGCCACCGAACACCGAACTCGATGCGTATTCGGCGGTCAGCCGGTTGAGCGGCGTGTCGTCGGCGCGCTTCGTCACGACGTTCACGCTGCCGCCGACGCTGCCCTGCGGCATCATCCCGTTCAGCAACGCGCCAGGCCCCTTCAGGATCTCGACCCGTTCGACCGGATCGGCGCCCACGCGATAGGCCGGCACGAGCCCGTAGAGACCGTTGAGCGCGATCTCGCTGTTCTCGACGCGCAGCCCGCGGATCGTGATCGCGTCGTAGCGGTTGGTGCTGTCGATCGCCGCGCGAACCGACGGGTCCGTGGTGGTCAGCAGGTCCGCGACGCTGGTCGCCTGCTGGTCGCGGATCAGCTTTTCCGTGTAGCTCGACATGCTGAACGGCGTGTCCATGTAATCGCGATTGCCGAGCATGCCGACCTTCGCACCCTGCGCGACCTGGCCGCCCGCATACGCTTCGGGAATGGCGTCGCCGACCCGCTTGCCGAGCACGTTCACGGCAGGCAGCACGCCCGCTTCCGCGCCTGCCGCAGCCGACGCCGGGCGCAGCGAGAAACTGCCATCGGATTGCCGCACCGGCTCCAGGCCCGTGCCGTTCAGCAGCGCCTGGAATGCACCCTGCACCGAGTAGGTGCCGTGAACACCCGCACTGGTTTTCCCGGCCGTCAGGTCACCCGGCACGCTGAGCATCACGTCGGCCTGATCGGCAAGACGGTTCAGCGATGCCGACAGCGGGCCGGCCGGGATGTCGTATCGCCGGGTGGCGGCCTGCGCGGCTGCGCCGCCACCCGATTGGGCCGACGCCGCCTGCCACGCGCCGCTCCCGGCGAGTGCGAGGCCGAGCACGGCGCACCGAACGGCGTGCGCGGCAGGACGATGCGCCGTGCGCAGCGCACGGGACATCCGCGCGCTGCTGCGCGCGGACAACGAAAAATCGGAATTCGACGAGAACGACGGGCGACGCATGGACGGCATTCCTTGAGAATGAAGTGAGCAAGGGGAGGTCCATCGCGCGTCTAACAGAGCCGGATACCTTGGCTTGATAGCGGCTGCGCCCGGTCATTCGGGCAGCGCCATGCTGGCTGCGACTGTCGCCATTGCGACGACACCTGCTTCCGGACGGAAACGGATGTCGGCAAGCCGGGGCAGATGCCCCGCCTCATGGCGCCGGGTCGGCATTCAGAGCACTGATTGATCTCCGAATGGTCCTCTTTCATCTGTTAATCGGATGACGTCCGGAAATGCGAACCAGAATCGGAAAATTTTTTGCAGCCGCGTCGGACACCCTGCGAAACCTCGTCCTGGCGAGGCATCACGCCGGCTGCCGAGCCTCGATCGTGACCCACCACGGCAACGTGCGGCGTACCCGGATCGGCAGGTCGCGCTCGAGCATCGCGAGCATTTGCTCGGGGTGGTCGGCCGGAAAGCGGCCGACCACGCGCAGGCCGGCAACTGCGGGATCGACGCCGATGTGCCCGTGCTGATAGCGATCCAGCTCGGCAATCAACACATCGAGCGTGACGTCGTCAGCCAGGATCACGCCGCGCGACCACGCTTCGCGCGCGGGATCGGCGCGCTCCGGAGCGTAGATCGCATCCGCCGTGAACTGCCGCTGCTGACCGGCCGGCACGATTTCGACGTGACCGGCCCGGTTGCGAATCTCGACACGGCCGCCGAACACGGCCAGCAGTGTGTGCGTGCCGGACTGACGGACGGTGAACCGGGTGCCCAGCGCCTGCATCCGGCCGTTCGGCGTGTCGACGAAGAACGGCCGTCCCTGCGTGTCCTTCGCCGTATCGATGAGGATTTCCCCCATCGTCAGTGTCAGAAGGCGCCGAATGTCGTCGTAGTGCACGTCGAACGCGCTGTCCGTATTCACCCAGACGCGCGTGCCGTCGGCGAGCTGCACGTCGCGCCGCTCGCCGATCCCGGTGCGGTAGTCCGATCGCCATGCAATCACGCGATCCGCCAGTGGCGTGAAACGCCACGCGAACCAGCCGGCGAGGCCGGTGCCGGCCAGCGCCGCGAGACTGCCCAGCACATGGCGCCGGCTCGCCGCACGCGTCGCGGACACGTGCACGGCCGCCGCCGCGGCATTGCGCTCGCCTGCGCTCTCCCCCCTCAGCGGCTCGAAGCGCCGGCTGACCGCTTCGACATGCGCCCACGCGCGCCGGTGTTCAGGCCGCTCGGCCAGCCACTGCGCCCACGCGTGGCGATGCTCGCCACTTCCGCCATCGGCATACAGCAGCGCATACCAGTTGGCAGCCTGTTCGAGACTTTCGAAATCCGCCTGGACGCCGGATTCGGCGGCGGACGAGGACGACGAGACAGCCATCGGTCAGTGCTTGAGGCCGGCGTCGAGCAAGGCGAGCTGCAGCATCGCCTGGGCGAGATACTTCTGCACCATTCGGTCGGAGACCCCCAGTTCGCCCGCGATCTCGCGGGTGGACAGGCCATGAATCTGCGCCATGACGAATGCGCCCCGTGCCTTGTCCGAAAGCCGGCTGATAAGCGCGCCGATTTCCATCAGCGTTTCGATGACGATCGCGCGATCTTCAGGCGAAGGCGCGCAGGGCTCCGGCTGGGCGGCGAGTGCGTCGAGCCAGGCCTGCTCGACCTGGCGCCGGCGAAACAGGTCGATGCACATGCCCTGCGCCATCGTCCGCAAGTAGGCGCGCGCCTCGGCGTCGCTGTCGAAACCCTTCGGTGCTGGCTTGAGGATCAGGCGAAGAAACGCGTCCTGCGCTAGATCCGCCGCGTCGAAAGCATTGCCCAGCCGCCGGCGCAGCCATCCCTGCAACCAGCCATGGTGGTCGCGATAGAGCGCCTGCACTTCCTGATGCACGGCAAATTGAGCGGCGGACATGGAACAACCCCTTCTGCTTTAAAGGCGCGAGACGAAAAGACAAATAAGAATCATTCCGGTTTATAAACCAATTCAATTGGTTTACGCAATATTTTGCAATTAGGGGCCGCATTGAATTGCCCGCATCGACGCCCGCTCATTCATCAGATGATTTTGGCGAATCCGGAGGTTGCCGGCCGCGGTTCGCCGCATGCCATCGTGCGAGCGGAAATCACCCACCCTTCGCCTGACATGCCGGACACGCTCCGGAAATCACCAGGGACGCGGCGTGACAGGTGTAACGGTGCCGGGAAGCGACGTGTTCGAGTTGCGCAGTCAGTTCAAACGGATCGCCGCCCGTGCACCGGTTTGCACGGCATCGACGGCAACGCGGGTGAAACGGACGGCGCGGCGTGATACCCACCCGACCGGCGGCCGGGTGGTCACCCAGGGAACAAGCGTCGGCACGCGAGGCAACCCTGCGACCTGATGCAGGGCAATGCTTGCAGCCCGCCCGCCGTCGATTACGAGTCGAGCGACGTCATGCCGGACTGCAGGTAGTTCTGGATCCCGACCTTCTGCACCAGCTCCAGTTGCGTCTCGAGCCAGTCAATGTGCTCCTCCGTATCGTCGAGAATGTTCTCGAGGATTTCGCGCGACACGTAGTCCTGCACCGATTCACAGTACGCAATCCCTTCCTTGCAGGTGGCCTGGGCGATGCGTTCGAGTTTCAGATCGCATTCAAGGATCTCTTCCGTATGCTCGCCGATGAGGAGCTTGTGCAGATCCTGAAGATTCGGCAGCCCGTCGAGCATGAAGATGCGTGCGATGAGCGCATCCGCATGCTTCATCTCGCCGATCGATTCCTCGTATTCGTGCTTGCCGAGCTTGTCGAGCTGCCAGTGACGATACATACGGGCATGCAGGAAATACTGGTTGATCGCCGTCAGCTCGTTCTTCAGCTGAGCATTCAGGTATTCGATGACTTTCTTGTCGCCTTTCATCGCGGTTCTCCCGTTCGGCCCGTGCATCCGCACGCCACACCCAGAACCAACAATAGTCGGCAGCCAGTCGAATCGCAAACGACTTCCCGATGCGGCAGACAACCTCGAAAAAACACGGAATGCGTTCGAATCCGGCGCGGGGCAGATGCAATCATCCTGTAGTGCGAATGATTTCAATTTCCATTTTTTTCCGCGAATGCCGTTGCGACGCCGATGGTCCGCCGCCATTTTCCGGGCGGCGCCCCACACCCTGCTGATCCAAATCGGAATGGAGCGCCGCAATGGAGCCGACTCATTTACCACCGATGCGTATAACTGGCCGTCAGCACCGCCCCCGCCGCGGGCAAGCGGCTCGTGTTGTTGCTGTTGCGCATGAGCTGGCTGTAGAGCGGCAGGTAGTAGCGATTCAGCAGGTTTTCGACGCCGACAGTCACGCGATCCTTCTTCGTGATCTGGTAGCGCGAGATCAGGTCCACCGTCGTGTAGCTGCCCACGTCCATGCGGCCGAACCCGATCTTGTCGTTGAGCCGGTAATCGCGCGCTGCGTAAAACGTCGCCTGCAGCCGATTGCTCCAGCGCGGGTTCGGCCGGTATTCGAGATAGCCGGTCAGCTTGAGCGGCGGGATGCGATATCCCGTCATGTTCTGGAAGTTCGCGCTGTTCTGCGGCCGCTCGCGCCCCTGCATGTAGGTGATCGTGCCGCCTGCGCCCCACTTGTCGTCGTCGGATGCGTAGTCGACGGTCGCTTCGATGCCGGCGATGCGCTCGGCCGTGCGCGTGAGGATCAGGCCGTTGTTGAAGCTCTGTACGTCGCCGAGTTCCGACGTCGTGTAGAAGAGCGCGAGCGTGCCGTCCGCGTGACTACCCAGGCTGCCGCGCCAGCCGATCTCGTAGTTGTTGGTCTTCACGGGTTCGAGGCTCGACGAATGGATGTCGAAGCCGGCGGTCGCGTTACGCAATTGCAACCCGACGTCCGGCAACTGGAACCCCTGGCTGAACGATGCGTAGATTTCCTGGCTCGGCACCGGCGCATAGGCAACGCCCGCATTGAACAGCCACGCGCCGTAGCCGGTCGATCCGCCCGGCACCGTGTACTTTTTCGCTAGACGCAGCTGTGAAAGCGGCACGAAACTGTCGAAGCTCGCACTCGCATGTTCGTAACGCACACCGGCTTCCGCCGACCATTTGTCGCTGAACTTGTGCTGGAGTTGCGCGAAGCCGCCGACACTGGTCGTGGTCAGTGTCGGCAGGTACGTCAGCGTGCCGGTCTTGCGATAGACGAGGCCACCGCTGGCGTCATACGCCGCCGGCGAGAAAATATCGTCCGGCATGTCGCTGCGCTCCTGGTTGAAGTCGGCGCCCCACTGGATCTTCGTGCGGCCGGCGCGATCGAGCGGTGTCGTGATCGTCAGGCGGCTGCCGAACACCTTCGAATCCTGCATGACCTGATCGACGTAGTTGCCGCGCGTCGCCACCGCTCGCGCGTCGAACGGCGCGAAACGCGTGAAGTAGTTCCGGTAGTAGAGCTGGGCCGCCACCTCGCTGCCGAGCACGTCCTTGTTGCTGTACTGCAGGTTGAGTTGCGTGTTGCGGATGCGGTTCCGGTCGTCGAGCTGGAGCCCGTCTTTCGCACGCGCGACGGTCGTGCCCGGCGGCAGTTTCGCGACCGACGGATCGCTTCCGTAGTGCGTATCCTGTTTCGCGTCGTAGTGGCTCGCCGAGAACACGATGCGCTGATTCGCATCGATCCGGAATCCGAGCTTGCCTTCGACGTTGTAGACGTTCGAGTCGAACAGGTCGCCCTGACTGGGCTCCGGTGCGACGCGATGGCCACGCGCGTCATACGAGCTGCCGATGTGCTGCGCATCGACGTTGAATTCGTACTCGACGGGGCCGTGGCTGCCCGCGAAGAACTGCTGCACGGTGCCGCCGAGGCCGCCGCTACCCAGATGCGACAGCGGCGAAGTCATCGAGAACGTCGTCTCGGCGCGCGGCGCGCCGCCCGGCTGACGCGTCGTGATCGACACGATCCCGCCCGTTGCGCCTGCCCCGTAAACGGCGCTGCTGCCGCGCAGCACTTCGACTTTCTCGATGTTGTTCGGGTCGACGTTCGCGAGGTTGCGCGCCGAATCGCGATTCGTATTCAGCGGTACGCCGTCGACCAGTACGAGTATGTTCCGGCCGCGCAGGGTCTGGCCGTAGTCCGTCATCGTGTGGCTCGAATCAGCCATCCCCGGCACGGCCTTGCTCAGTACCGTCGCCAGATTGTTCGATCCGGCTTCGAGGTCGCGCAACGTGTCGCGACCGACCACGGTGATCTGCCGGGTCGGTCGAACGAGATCGCTGTGAGTCCGGTCGCCCGATACCTCAATGGCCGCGAGTTCCACCGGCTCCGTGGCACGACTCGCGCTCGCACCGGCACTCGCATTCGCACTCGCACCGGCAACCACGCCTGCACTCGCCGCCGCACCCGTATCGATCTTCGGCGCCGCTGCGGGTGCTCCGCGCTCAACCGTGAACGTGTTCCTTCCCGTCGCACGGGCATGCAACCCCGAACCCGACAACAGTTGCGCCAGTGCCGCTGCCGCGGTCAGCCTGCCCTTGACGGCCTGGCTTGCCCGTTGTTCGGCGCTGGACGTCGAAAACAGAAGCTGCGCGCCGGATTGACGCGCGAATGCATTCAGCGCGCGGTCCAGACGCTGCGCGGGAATGTCGAATGACGACACGTCACCGCCTTGCCCCCACGCGGCAGCCGACAGACAGCCCGCAACCGCGACACACACGACGCGCCCCACACCGGCTTGGTGCCCAGTAACCCCCATACCACCGCTCCTCGTTTGAATCGTTATGAATCGATGACGCTTACGAGGATTGCCGGACGAACCGGCCGGTTTGTTGACGTCCGGGTGGAAATTTCTTTAGTGGAGATTCAGCGGTGCGCGACGAGGACCGTGCCGTCCGCGTCCCGCTTCACGTTGAGCGGCAGCACGCCGGGCAGCATGTCCAGCAGCGTGTCGACGTTGTCGGTATTGAATTGCCCGGACAAGCGCAGGTTGGCGGCGCGCGGGTCGAGCTTGACCGGTGCGCGCCGGTAGCGGCGAATTTCCGCGATCGCCACGCTCAACGGCGTCCCGTCGAAGACGAGCCGCCCTTCGCGCCAGCTCAACGTGGCAGCTGGATCGAACGGCTGGAGCGCGCCGATTCGATCGCCTTTGACGACGACGGATTGCTCGGGACGGAGCATCACCGCCGGGCGTTGCGCCACGGCGACTTCCACGGCTCCCGACACGACGCCGACCTGCACGTCCTGCGCATCGCGGCGCACGGTGAAGCTCGTCCCGATATCGTGGATCGTCACATCGCCTGCGCGTGTGACGAATGGCCGGAACGGCGAGTGCGCGATCTCGATCGATGCCTCGCCCTGTTCGATCAGCATGCGTCGCGAGCGCACATGCCACTCGACGCGCGCCGACGATCCGGTATTCAGCACGAGCCGGCTACCGTCGGCGAGGGGCCACTCGCGGTGCTCGCCTACTGCCGTCGCGAGCGTGTCGACCCGGTACGCGGGATCGGCATGCCAGACCATCAGCGTCGCCGCGACACTCAGCATCGATGCGCCGACGACACGCCGGACGGTTCGTCGCCGCGCCGCGCCGCGCACCACCGCGTCGAGCGGATAACGCGCGCGCAACGTGTCCTTGAAAGGACCGAGCGAGTCGTCTTGAGAAGAAGTCGAATCGTGACTACGGGGAGACTCAGGCAGCATCGGCATTTGCCGTCTTGGTGTGCAGGGTGTTCTGCAAGATCGGGGTGAGGTCCGTCATCGCGCGGGCCATGTGTTTGGCGACCATGTTACGTGATATGCGCAACTGCGCCGCCACTTCTTCCTGCGACAGGTCGTGCAGCTTGTGGAGGATGAACACCTCGCGACAGCGCGCGGGCAGCGCGTCGATGGCCCGTTCGAGTTCCTGCACGGTCTGCCGGTAGCTCAATGCCTGCTCGCCGTCGATATCGTCCGACCGCAAGTCCGGAACGTCGACCCCGGCCGGCTCCATGCGGCTCGCGTGCAATTCGTCCCCCCTCCATCGGTCGATGGCGCGGTGTATCGACAGATGACGCAGAAAGGCCAGCGGAGTATGGACCGGTTCGCCCGGCGGACGCTGAAGGAGTTGAACGCCGACATCCTGGACGACGTCGCACGCGAATGCGCGATCGCCGAAGCGATGCCGGACGTGATTGACGAGTTCCTCGTAGTGCTTGATGAACGCAGCGATCAGCGGAGAGTGGGAAGAGTCACGGGGCGAGCCGGTCACATTGCTACGGGATGAGCGAGCATCACGCCCAAAATGATAATAATTCTCATTATTGTGATTGATTACAAAACTGTCAACAGACGCCGTGCAGAGCCAAACTGACAAAAAAGTCATGTTCGCGTCAGGGTCTCAACGGGATGCGCGCGCCATCATGGCGTACCGGACTGCGCTTCAGGTCCATCGCCACCCCGCCCGCGTTCGATCCCTGCGGGCACCTCCGTCCCCCGGCGATGGGCTCCGTGACTGGGCGAGCAGACACGGCGCGCAGGCCGATTTTCCGCCCCGGACTTCGTGTCCGGGGCGTTTTTGTCTGTGGTTTCCCAAGAAAATAAGCGTGGATTGTTTCTAAATCGGCAAAAGGTAATTTGAGCCAGACAGGATGTTTTTTCCGGTCACAGACGCTTACATTTAGCGCACCACTCATGGAAACCGCTACGGATTCGCCATCGGGTAGTGACATCCACTGCCACGGCCGAACCGCACGAGCTTTAGGAAACGGCAAAATGAAGGCCTCCAAATCCCTGCCTGCGCTCGATCCCGCCGACGTCCACGTCGAAATCCTCGAACGTTCCGATACGCTGCTCGTCGTCCGCTGGGTCGAGCCCGGCCGCTGTCACTACGGTGAACAGCGCTGGCGCCGCCGCTTCGCGCAACGCACCGGCACCTGCGCGCTGTCGCGTCAGGTGATCCAGCGCGGCGACGAAGTCTTCCGCCCGGCCGAGCGCCCGGCGCCCGCGAACGCGGCCGCGATGATCTCCGCCGCCGAAGTGCTCGCACTGGCCGGCGGCAGGTAAATCCTGCCGGCCGCGCGTCACGGCACGCGGCACCCTACGATGCGCCAGCGCTAGAAGCGCCGGTCTAATTCCCCCGCTTGTCTGCCACGCCCGCGCGCACTATCGTTACACCACTCAATGTAACGATTACGCGCCGCGGCCGCCCGGTCGCGCCGATGGAGGCAGACATGCATGCATGGAGCGCGCGCCACGTCCCGGCGCAAGGCGGCAAGGTCGCGGTCGTGACCGGCGCCAACAGCGGGCTCGGCTGGCAACTCGCGGAAACGCTGGCCGCGAAAGGCGCGACGGTCGTGATGGGCTGCCGCGACGCCGCCCGCGCCGCGCAGGCGGCCGACGCGATCCGCCGGCTCCATCCCGATGCCCGCGTCGAAGTCGACGCGCTCGACCTCGCCGATCTCGCGTCGATCGCACGCTTCGCGGCCGATGTGGCCGAACGCCATGGCCGCGTCGACATCCTCTGCAACAACGCCGGCGTGATGTTCCTGCCGCGGCGCCAGACGCACGACGGCTTCGAGATGCAGTTCGGCACCAACCACCTCGGCCATTTCGCGCTGACCGGCCATCTGCTGCCCGCGCTGCGCGCCGCCCGCCGGGCGCGCGTCGTGACGATGTCGAGCGGCTTCAACCGCGGCGGACGGATCCGCGTCGACGACCTGCGCGCCGAGCACCGCTACAACCGTTATCTCGCCTATTGCGACAGCAAGCTCGCGAACCTCGTGTTCGCGATCGAACTGCAGCGCCGGTTCGAGCGCGCGGCATTCGCCGGGATCAGCGTGGCCGCGCACCCCGGCTACGCGGCGACCAACCTGCAGTTTGCCGGCCCGGCGATGGACAGCTCGCCCGCCCGTGCCGCGCTGATGCGGGCCGCGAACCGTTATCTCGCCCAACCAGCCGACCAGGGTGCGCTACCCGCGATTCATGCGGCAACCGCGCCCGATCTCGCGGGCGGCGCGTATCTCGGGCCGTCCGGCTGGTTCGAGTCGCGCGGGCTGCCGGCGCCCGCGAGCGTGCCGCGTGCGGCGCGCGACGTGGCCTCGGCGGCGTTGTTGTGGGAAGCGTCGGAAGCCGCGACGGGCGTGCGTTTCCTCAGTTCGGGCGCGCCGGCCGGACGCGCGCCGGGACGACCGTTCGACACGACGGCCGAGGTGCGCTGAAACACGCATCGCCCTCCGTCACAATCTTCATACTTATTACATCACCCGAAAAGAAAGCCGGTTGAAAGCCTGATTTGACGCGCTACTGTTACCACCCAGGAAACAATCTATCGTCAAAATCAGCGTTTACCCTGAACCCTCCGATGACTAAGATTTGATCAATCGCTTAAGACATGGTGTCGCGAGCGAACTCAATAAAACACCGGAGGTCATCATGAAATCGCTCGTTTCCGCAGTCGTTGCCGCTGCCGCCCTGTCCGCTTCGTTTGGCGCATTCGCTCAAAGCACCGTGACCCGCGCTCAAGTGCGCAACGAACTGGTTCAGCTCGAAAAGGCCGGCTACAAGCCGGGTCTGGCTAGCCCGTACTACCCGAACGACATCCAGAGCGCCGAAGCGCGTGTTCATGGTGCCGACACCAGCGGCTACGGCGCGCAACCGGCTCCGGCCGTCCACTCGGGCGCCCCGGCTGCAGCGTCGTCGAACGCTCGCGACTCGATCTTCTTCGGCCAGTAAGCCGATGCGCCCTCGGCGGGCGCCGCGCGTCGCGCGATGAAGAAATATCCGGACGAGCCCCCTTGCGGGGCTCGTCCTTTTTTATGAAACGCATACCTCCGCCGCCCGGCAACGGGTGGCTTCGCCCGGGCGCCTCGCGTCCGGGCGCTTTTTCATTTCCGAGGGATGCGTGCTAGCAGGATGAAGCCGCGCGCGCCCGTCAATGTGGCACGGCCGCGGCGGGCGCCGAACGCGACAACACGCGCCACCGCGACAGCAGTTCATCACGATCGATGTAGCAGCCCTGCAGGTGCCGGCGGCCGGTGGACGGATCGAACTCCGTGCGCGCATGCATCACGCGCCGGTTGTCGAACGCCCACATGTCGCCCGCCCGCAGCCGGCGCTGCACGCGAAAACGCGGCTCGCGTGCAAGCGCGAGGAACCGCCGGTACGCACGATAGACGGCCGCGACCGAACCGGCCGGTGCATCGAGCGGCCCGCGCAGGAAGTTCGCGACGCGCACCTCGGTGACGTTGCCGCGCGCATCGAGCCCGATCACCGGCGCCGAGCAGCGGTAGTCGCTGTGCGCACTCTTGTTCCAGAACTCGAACGGCGTCGACGCGAGTTGATCAAAATCGGCCGGATGCTCGCGCCGCAGCGCATCCGCGAGCGCGAAGCCGTCGAGGAACACGCTGTCGCCGCCGGTCGCGTCGTTCGCGAGGCAATGCAGGAACTGCACGCCCGGCTGCAATTCGCGGGTCGGCAGATCGGTATGCGGCGGCAGGTTCAGCGACGTATACGCATTGCTGTCCGGACGCGGCTTCGACTCGACGTCGAACAGCACGCCGAAATTGCTCTCGCGAATCAGGCCGATGCGGCGCGCGATCTCGTCGACGCGGCCGCGCTCGGCCGGCACGCCTTCGACGAGCGTCAGCCCGGTGCGTTGCAACGCGGCGAGCCACGCGAGCAACGCGCCGTCGTCCTCCATCACGTCGCGCCACGCGAACACGCCGATGGCCGTCGCGTCGTCGCCGGCCCACACGTGCCGGCCGTGCGCGGCCTGGCGCTCCGCGCGCGACGCGTCGTCATACGCATGCGCGCGCAACCAGCCCGGCGACCACGCGCTGCGATGCCCGTCGTTCCACTCGACATGCAGCGCGCCGTCGGTTTCGACGTGCACCGTGAGCGCGGCGAGATCCTCGCGCGCGTCGGCGATCTCGAACACCTGTTCACGCGTGACGGCATGCACGCACGCGGAACACGCGCAGTTGTCGCGCAGCCAGTCGAAATGAAACGGCGATCGTCGCGTGTCGCTCCACTCGACGTCCACCGCGCCATCGGCGATCGTCGCCGCTGCAATGGCCGCGTCGGCCGAAAACGTCCGCCAGTCCTCGATACGGTGTTGCGCTGCCTGCATCGTTGCCTCCCGGAAACGCCCGCTACGCGTGTGGTGCGAGCAGAAACCCGCCGACCGTCCGGTGCAGCCGCGCCGCCTGCGGGCTCGTTCCGAGCGCGCGCCAGCAGCCGTGCACCAGCCCCTCTCCCATCCAGTAGTGCGCGGCACCGCCGGCCGCGCGAATCCGTTCGACGTACACGCACGCATCGTCGCGCAGCGGATCGTGTTCCGCGCCGATCGCGAGCACGGGCGGCAGGCCGTCGAAACGCGCCGCCGCGAGCGGCACCGATGCGCGCAACAGCGGGTTGCCGTCTCCCAGCGCATCGAGCAAGCCGCCTTCCCAGTACAGCGCGCGATAGCGATGGACGTCGTCGAGCGTCAGCATCGGCGCGTGCGCTTCCGTTTCGCGCGCGGGCGATTGCGGTTCGAACCCGAGCATCGGATAGACGAGCGCGATGCCGTCGACACCGCCTTCTCCCGCATCGCGCAACGCGGTGGCCACGGCCGCCGCGAGCATGCCGCCCGCGCTGTCGCCCGCGAGCGTCAGCGGCTGCGCGCACGGCCCGAACGGCCAGCGCGCATCGCGCGCGGCGCGCGTGACGTCCAGACAATCTTCGAGCGCGGCCGGCGCGCGATGCTCGGGCGCCAGCCGGTAATCGACTGCGATCACGTCGAGCCCCGTATCGGCCGCCAGTTGCGCGGTGATCAGCGCATGACTGTCGAGCGAGCCGACGACGAAGCCGCCGCCATGAAAGAACAGCACGGTGCCGCGCGGCGCACCGTGCGCGGACGTGTAGCGCCGCAGCGCGATCGCGCGGCCGTCCGGTGCCTGCCAGACGGCGTCCTGCTGCACGATCCCGGCCGGCAGCGCGGCCGGGGTCCATTCGGCCGCGAAGCGGTCGTAGAGGCGGCGCTGCTCGCCGGCCGAGCGTGCCGCCGCGTCGGCCGGATACCACGCGTCGACGGCTGCGACGAACGTCGCGATTTCCGGTTCGAGCATCGTGTGCGTTCCGCGGTCGAAGGTTCGCGCCGGCTAGCGGCGCGGCGGCAGCCCGATCACGCGGCCCGCATACGCGGGTGCCGCGCAATCGCGCTGCAACGCATGCAGCTCGGCCACACGTGCGGCCACGTCGTCGTCGAACGGCGCCGACTTCGTGCCGTCGCGCGTATCGACGTGCAGCAGCATCTGCTCGCTCGCCGATACCGCGCCGTCATGCCCGGCCACGAACAGTTCGAGATACAGGTGCAGCCGCTTCGCGTCGTGCGCGAGCACACGCGCATCGACGCGCACCTGCGTGCCTTCCTTGATCTCCTGCAGGTAGTTCACATGCGCTTCGAGCGTGTAGACCGAGCGGCCCCGCTCGCGACGCGCGGCGTCATCGAGGCCGATGCGATCCAGCAGCGCATCGGTCGCGAAGCTGAAGATCAGCAGGTAAAACGCATCGCGCAGGTGGCCGTTGTAGTCGACCCATTCGGGTCGCACGACGTCGCGGTAAATCGTCAGCGGGGTATCGCCGGTCATCGTCTCTCGTCCTCAGTCTTCGAATCGCATCCCGTGCCGCGCCTTCACCGCGGCGATCGACTTCAGCACCTCGGTGATGCACTCGTCGCGATAGCGTTCGAGTTCCTTGATGCTGCGCGTGCCTTGCTGTTCGGTCGTACCTTCGACGACGCTGTCGATCAATGCATCGGTAAGCGTGGGCGCGACCAGCTTCGTCCACGGCAGTTCGAGCGCGGGGCCGAACTGCTGCATGAAGTGTCGCATGCCCGCGTCGCCACCGGCGAGCGTGTAGGTCAGGAACGTGCCCATGAACGACCAGCGAATGCCCGCGCCGAAGCGGATCGCGTCGTCGATCTCGCCGGTCGTCGCGACGCCTTCGTTGACGAGGTGCAGCGCCTCGCGCCACAACGCTTCGAGCAGGCGATCGGCGATGAAGCCCGGCACTTCCTTGCGCACGTGCAGCGGCCGCATGCCGAGCTTGCGATAGATCTCCATCGCGCCTTCGACCGCTTCCGGCGATGTGCGCGCGCCGCCGAGCACCTCGACGAGCGGCAGCAGGTAGACGGGATTGAACGGATGGCCGACCACGCAGCGCTCCGGATGCGTCGCCCGCGCGTAGAAATCCGTCGGCAGCAAGCCCGACGTCGACGACGCGATGATCGCGTCGGGCTTCGCCGCGCGGCTGATCTGCTCGTGCAGTTCGAGCTTCAGCGCCTCGCGCTCGGGCGCGCTTTCCTGGATGAAATCCGCATCGGCGACGCATGCCTCGATCGTCGATACGAAACGCAGCCGTGCAGGATCGGCGCCCGGCGCCAGGCCGACGCGTTCGAGCGCGGGCCACGCGTTCGCGACGTTCGCGCGCAGCCGCTCTTCCGCGCCCGGTGCCGGGTCCCAGACGACCACGTCGAGACCGTGCGCGAGCGCGCGGGAAATCCATCCGCTGCCGATCACGCCGGTGCCGATGGCAGCGAACGTCTTGATGTCGGTCTTCACAGCCATGTCAACGCATCCTTCAAATCAGGGGAAATCGGTGGGCGGCCGCGCCTGTGCGTGCCGCCGCGTCATGTCAATCAGTCGGCGAAACCGCTCACGCGAACTCGGCGATCGCACGGCGTTCGAGCGGACGCTCGCCGCGCGCCGGCAAGCCGAGCTTGCGGCGGCCTTCGGCCGGCGTCAGCACGCGGCCGCCGAGCCGTTCGACGATCTCTCGCGCGCGCTCGACGAGCGTGCCGTTGGTCGCATGCACGCCACGATCGAGCCAGATGTTGTCTTCGAGGCCGACGCGCACGTGACCGCCGAGCAGCATCGCCTGCGCGACCATCGGCATCTGCATGCGGCCGATCCCGAAGCCGGCCCAGTGCGCGCCCGGCGGCAGGTTGTCGACCATCGCCTTCATCGTGCCCGTGTCGGCCGGTGCCCCCCACGGGATGCCGAGGCACAGCTGGAACAGCGGCGGATCGTCGAGCAGCCCTTCCTTCAGCAGTTGCTTCGCGAACCACAGATGGCCCGTGTCGAAGATCTCCAGCTCCGGCTTCACGCCGAGTTCCTGGATGCGCTTCGCGCCGGCGCGCAACTGCGCGGGCGTCGATACGTAGATGTAGTCGCCGTCGCCGAAATTCAGCGTGCCGCAATCGAGCGTGCAGATCTCGGGCAGCAGCTCCTCGACGTGCGCGAGACGCGTGAGGCCGCCGACCAGGTCGGTGCCCTTGCCGAAACGCATCGGGTCCTCGCCCGGGCCGATCTCGAGATCGCCGCCCATGCCGGCCGTCAGGTTGATGATCACGTCGACGTCGGCCGAGCGGATGCGGTCGACCACTTCGCGGTACAGGTTCGGGTCGCGGCTACCACGCCCCGTCTGCGGATCGCGCACGTGGCAATGCGCCACCGTCGCACCGGCCTTCGCGGCCTCGATCGCGGCGGCCGCGATCTCCTTCGGCGTGACCGGAATCGCCGGATGCTTGCCGACCGTATCGCCCGCGCCGGTGACGGCGCAGGTGATGATGACTTCATGGTTCATGCTGGTTGCCTCGCTTGAATCAGGTTGTGTCGCAATGCGGATGTTTCGTCAGGGCGCGCCGGGTGCGGCGCGCAAGCCGTCACAGGCCGAGATATGCCTTCACGGCCGGCAGCCCGTCCTTGCCGTCGAACGTCTTGACGCCCGCGAGCCACGGATCGAGCACCTGCGGGTTCTTCTTCAGGTACGCCTTCGCGGCATCGGCCGGCTTCGTCTTGTTCATCACCGACTGCATCAGCTGGTTCTCGAGCTGCGTCGAGAAGCGCAGGTTCGTGACGAGCTTGCCGGCGTTCGGGCAACGCGAGATGAAATCGGGCGCGGTGAGCGTGTACACGCGCGCTTCGCCGTAGTTCGGCCCGAACGACGCGTCGCCGCCAGAGAGATAGTTCATGCTGAGCTGGATGTTCATCGGATGCGGTTCCCAGCCGAGGAAGACCACCCACTTCTTCTCGCGGATCGCGCGCTCGACCGTCACCAGCATCCCGGCCTCGCTCGATTCGACCAGCTTGAAGCCGCCGAGCCCGTACTGGTTCGTGTCGATCATTTTCTGGATCGTCGCGTTCGCGCTGCTGCCCGGCTCGATCCCGTAGATCTTGCCGTCGAGTTCCGCGCGATGCTTCGCGATGTCCTCGAAGGTCTTCAGGCCGGCCTGGTATTCGTAGCTCGGCACCGCGAGCGTCGCCTTCGCGCCCGACAGGTTCGGCGGTTCGACGACGTTGATCGACTTGTTGTCGAGGAACGGCTGGAGCTGCTTCTGCTGCACGGGCCACCAGTAGCCGAGCGACACGTCGAGCTGCTTGCTCTTCAGGCCGGCGAACGAGATCGGCACCGACGCGATCGTCGTGGTCGGCTTGTAGCCGAGCGCCTCGAACACGGTCGAAGCAAGCGCCGTGGTCGACGTGATGTCGGTCCAGCCGATATCCGCGAAACGCACGGTACGGCACGTCGCGGCATCCGTTTCGGCCTGCGCCGCTTGCGTGAACGCGCCGGTCGCCAGCACGGCCGCGGCAAGCGCGGCGATCTTCGTCGACTTCATGGTTCGGTTCCTCCCGGTTGGACTCGCGGCAGCCGGTGCGCGGGGTGTGCCCGGCCTGCATCGTGGGAGTAAAAGTAACGAGCCATATTGGCCGCGAGAAGACCGGCGGCGACCTGTTCTTGACTATTTGCGACTATGAGTGGAAACCACTAGGTTTCTTGAGAAGCTTGATGGACGGGGTTTTCATGGGAATGACAGATGGATTCAGCTTGTCCACGTGCGGCGCGACATATTCCCTTCTGCCGGGCAGGAACGGCGTGCCGGTGCAGCGTCGGGCCCCGGGCGCGCGCGCCGCACCGACGAACGGGTGTCATGGGCGCGTGTGAAGCTGGCCCGGCCTCCAGCAGCCGAAAGCGCGTTTCGTATTGCGGAATCTACGTCGAATTCCCGCGCCGCCGCCTTTTCGTCGCTTGAAAACTTGTTTTGCATTGCAAAAATCGCAACGTATCTCATTGAAAAACAAGAAAAAATAATGTCTTATGTCTTATATAAGACATCGCCCAAAGCCCGACGGGCGGCGTTACTATTTATCCCATGCAGTTCGCTTCGACAGACGTAGCGGGCACGCTCAACCAGTTACCCAAACGCGCTTTGCTCTCAGGAGATTGACATGGCCCAGTATCAAGACGACATCAAGGCAGTTGCCGGTTTGAAAGAAAACCACGGCAGCGCGTGGAATGCGATCAGCCCCGAGTACGCCGCCCGCATGCGTGCCCAGAACAAGTTCAAGACGGGCCTGGACATCGCCAAGTACACCGCCAAGATCATGCGTGCCGACATGGCCGCCTACGACGCCGATCCGGCCAAGTACACGCAGTCGCTGGGTTGCTGGCACGGCTTCATCGGCCAGCAGAAGATGATCTCGATCAAGAAGCACTTCAACAGCACCGAACGCCGCTACCTGTACCTGTCGGGCTGGATGGTCGCTGCGCTGCGCTCCGAGTTCGGCCCGCTGCCGGACCAGTCGATGCACGAAAAGACCTCGGTCAGCGCGCTGATTCGCGAGCTGTACACGTTCCTGCGCCAGGCCGACGCCCGTGAACTCGGCGGCCTGTTCCGCGCACTCGATGCCGCCACGGACGCTACCGCGAAGGCCGAGATCCAGGACAAGATCGACAACCACGTCACGCACGTCGTGCCGATCATCGCCGACATCGACGCCGGTTTCGGCAACGCGGAAGCCACGTACCTGCTGGCCAAGCAGTTCATCGAAGCAGGCGCCTGCTGCATCCAGATCGAAAACCAGGTGTCCGACGAGAAGCAGTGCGGCCACCAGGACGGCAAGGTCACCGTGCCGCACGAGGACTTCCTCGCGAAGATCCGCGCGATCCGCTACGCATTCCTGGAACTGGGCGTGGACGACGGCATCATCGTGGCCCGTACCGACTCGCTGGGCGCCGGCCTGACCAAGCAGATCGCCGTGACCAGCACGCCGGGCGACCTGGGCGACCAGTACAACGCGTTCCTCGACTGCGAAGAACTGTCGGCCGATGCACTGGGCAACGGTGACGTCGTCATCAAGCGCGACGGCAAGCTGCTGCGTCCGAAGCGCCTGCCGAGCAACCTGTTCCAGTTCCGCGCCGGCACGGGCGAAGCACGCTGCGTGCTCGACTGCATCACGTCGCTGCAGAACGGTGCCGACCTGCTGTGGATCGAAACCGAAAAACCGCATATCGCACAGATCGGCGGCATGGTCAGCGAGATCCGCAAGGTCATCCCGAACGCGAAGCTGGTGTACAACAACAGCCCGTCGTTCAACTGGACGCTGAACTTCCGTCAGCAGGCGTATGACGCGCTGAAGGCAGCAGGCAAGGACGTGTCGGCCTACGACCGTGCGCAGCTGATGAGCGTGGAATACGACGAGACGGAACTGGCCAAGCTGGCCGACGAGAAGATCCGTACGTTCCAGGCCGACGCATCGCGTGAAGCAGGCATCTTCCATCACCTGATCACGCTGCCGACGTACCACACGGCTGCACTGTCGACCGACAACCTGGCCAAGGAATACTTCGGCGACCAGGGCATGCTCGGCTACGTGGCCGGCGTGCAGCGCAAGGAAATCCGCCAGGGTATCGCCTGCGTGAAGCACCAGAACATGTCCGGCTCGGACATCGGTGACGATCACAAGGAATACTTCAGCGGCGACGCAGCGCTGAAGGCGGCAGGCAAGGACAACACGATGAACCAGTTCTGATACCGGTCATCTCCAGGCGAAACGCCAACCCTTCGGGGTTGGCGTTTTTTTTATCCGGCGCAATCGCGCGCGGCGTGCTCGTCAACCATCGACCTGCGTCCTTTCCGCGACCACCCGCACGAACACATCCGCCAGCACCGTCGGCTCGACCGGCACCACCAGCGCGCACACCGCCCTTGCGTCTTCATCCGCAATCGGCACGAAGACGACCCCGTCGATCCCGAGGCTCGCCATCCGTTCCGGCACGATCGCCACGCCATACCCGGCCGCGACGAGATTCAGCATCGACGTCTTCGGCGACACGATTCGGGCGGCAGCCGGGACGAATCCCCGCTTCAGGCAAAGATCGATCACGACGCGCGCGAGCCCGCCCCGCTCCCGATACACGGCCGATACGAACGGCTCGTGCCGCAGCCGCGAGATCGCCGTGCGCTTGCGGCCGGCCAGCGGATGCTCGGCCGGCACCGCCACGCACAAACGCTCGGCCGCGAGCTCGACGAAGCGCACGCGCGGATCGCGGCGCAGCACCGGCAAACGAACGATCCCGATATCGGCGTTACCGTTCGCGATCTCCAGGACCTGATCCTCGGACGATGCGCGGTCGAGATCGATCCGCGCGCCCGGACACGCGCTCATGAAGCGCTCGAGCACCGTCATCAGGCTGCCGACGGGAACGGTGCTGGAATGCAGGAGCCGCAATACGCCCGCTTCGCCGCGCGACAACTGCACGCCCTCGTCGGCCGCGGCGGTCAGGGTCGCCGGAATCGACGCCACGCGGTCGCGATAGATCGCGCCGGCCGGCGTGAGCCGCACACCCCTCGGCTCCCGGTCGAACAGCAGGAACCCCAGTTCGTCTTCCAGTTGACCGATCTGCCGGCTGAGCGCCGACTGCGCGACGTGAAGCGCGCCCGCGGCCGGCGTGAAGCCGCCGAGATCGGCCACGGTCAGGAAATACTGGATTTGCCTCAGCGATGGCATGCCGAAAAGAGATGGATAAGCGCCCGATTTGATATTTGCGTTATACCGTCGCGCTTCCCAGAATGGAAGCCTGCCGTGCCGGACCCACCGTCACCGCCACCTCGCCGGAGCCTCCCTCGTCGTGACTACTCTCCTGTCCTATCTGCTGGTCGTTGCCGCCGGTGTCAGCGTGGCATTGCAACAGGTGCTCAACGCCAACCTCCGCGCGCAGCTCGGCTCGCCGTGGTGGGCCGGCTCGGTCAGCTACCTCGTCGGCCTGGCCGCGATGCTCGCCGTCGCGCTCCTGTCCCCGCATCCGCGTCTGAGCGGCACCGTCACCGGTGCCGGGTCGTGGTTCAGCTGGACCGGCGGATTGTTCGGCGCGGTGTTCGTGGGCATCGCGATCCTGATGGTGCCGCGACTGGGCGCCGCGACGACGCTCGCGCTGATCGTCGTCGGGCAGATGACCGGCGCGCTCGCGTTCGACCACTTCGGCGTGCTCGGCATCCAGCAGCATTCGGCCAGCCCGATCCGCATGGCCGGCGCGGCGTGCCTCATTCTCGGGGTGGTGCTGGTTCGCGCGTGACGCGTCCGCGCGCGATCAGAAGTTGTGCCTCAACCCGGCCGTCACCGCCAGTTGCCGACGGCTGGTCGAGTTCGGCAGGTTCGGAATCTGCGCGTAGTTCGCCGCCCCACCCGTCACAGGATCGGTGCCGATGCCGTGCCCCGCCGCCTGCTGGAAGACGCCGACCGTATAGAGCGTCGTCTGCTTCGACAGGTTGTAGGTCATGCCCAGGTTCGCCTGATGAAACTTCGGCGAACCGCTCGCGTCGGTCTTCATCGCGTTGTAGATATACGCGGCGCCCAGCGTAAGCGCCGGCGTGACGGAGAAAGTCGCGTTGACCTCGACGATGTCGAAGCGCGCGTCGACGCCATGCGGATGCGTGGTATCGGCGAAGTACAGGCTGTCGTCGAGCGTCGTATGCGTATAGACGACGCCGAGCGTCGCCGGCCCGATCGCATACGACCCGCCCGCGCCGATCGCCCTCAGCGAGCGCGCGTTCTGCAGCTGGCAATACATGGCTGCCGGATTCGAACACGCGAAATCGCCGATATATGCTTGCGCGCCGCCCAGCGCCGCATCGAGCGGATGATTCAGGTCGAGCACGCCGACGCCGAACGAGAACGGCGCGTGGTTGTAGCTCGCCGCCAGCGCCCAGCCGCGTTGCCGCGAAAAATCCCCGGCGACGCCACCGAACGAAAACGTGCCGCTGAACGCAAACCCCGCCACGGTGGGGCTCGTGTACTGCACCGCGCTGTTCAGGTTCAGCGCCGCATTGAGGTTGTCGACGTCGCCGATATGCGCGCCATACAGCGTCGCCCACGGAATGCTCGACGCATACGGCGCGAGCGTCGTCGTGTAGGAATCGAACTGGCGGCCGATCGTCAGCGTGCCGTAGCGATCGTTGGCCAACGCGATCCACGCATTCTGGTTGAACAGCGTGCCGGCCTGCAGAAGATTGCCGTTGTTCATCCAGAAGCTGTTCTCCAGCTTGAACGCGACAGCCGTGCCGCCGCCGAGATCCTCGTTGCCGGTCAGACCGATGCGCGGCGGCGCGAGGTTGCCGCCCGTCACCTGAACGTTGCGGCCGCCGCGTACCGCACCATCGGCGCCCGTCGTCTGCTGGTTGTTCGTGATCGTGATGCCGGCGTCTACATCGCCATACAGCGTGACGCTGCTCAACGCATGTGCCCCCTGCGTGACGGCGAGCGCCGCCACCGCCGCCGCGATCCTGCGCGGCGTCGTCAGATCCTTCATCGGTCGTCTCCCCCTGATACGTCGTATCCGTGTCGCGGCGCATGCCGGAATCGGAATGCGCCGGCCCGTCAGCATGCGTGCGCGGCCGAAGTACCGGCCACGCACGCACCCGCCGCTACGCTCATGCGTAGTTCATCATCACCGACTTGCTTTCCGTGTACTGGTCGATCACCGCGCGCCCCAGTTCGCGACCGAAACCCGACTGCTTCATCCCGCCGAACGGCATCGCGTTGTCGAGCAGCGGGAAAATTTCGTTCGTCTCCATCTTCGATCTTCCTCGAGTTCCTGAATGGGTCGGTCAGTAGCGATCGGCGACGCCGTCGATCCCGCGTGCCTGCAACGCGCGAACGAGGCCGGCGCGCACGGTCGCGACGTCGGAAAAGGCGGGACGGCGGTGCGCGGCGACTTCGGCGGCCGTATAAGGCTTGAAGTCGCGCGGCAGCGCGTCGCGGTTCAGGGTCGTGAGTACCCAGTTGAGCACGTCGGCCAGATCCTGGTCCGACAGCGCCGAGTTAGACGCGCCGGGCACGCGCATCACGTACTCGCGCCCGGCCGGCAGATGCGTGAAATAACCGAGCGAGTTCGCGAGCGGCGGTACCTTGCCGGGGATACCGCCGCCTGTCGCCGTGTGGCAGCCCATGCAGTTGAGCACCCAGTGCTGGCGCGCGAGCGCCGCGTCGGCCGCGCCTTCGGCATGCACGGGTGCTGCGGCCAAACCGACCACCGCCCCGGCCAGCATCAGCAGCGAAGACAGGCGACACGACACACTGCCGAGCCACGACGACTCCGCGCACCGCGTGAGCGATGCGGCGTCGCCAACACGAGGCGCGCGGGCGAGCCTCACAGGCCAAGCCCCTTGATGACGACTTCGCGTTGCGCATGAACGGCCGTGCCGTCCATCGCCTTCGCGCGCGCCGCGCGGATATCGGCCGCCGTGAACGGCTTCGCGTCGCCATGCTGCGCGTTGAGATCGAACACGACGTAGTTGAGCACGTGCGCGATATCGTCGTCGCTCGCGCTCGCAAACGACGGCATCTTGAAGTTGTAATGCTTGTCGCGCACCTTGATCTCGCCGAACATCCCGTGCAGCAGCGTCGCGACCAGTTGCGCGCGCCCCGCCTCGGCCGTCGCGTACTTGCCCGGATACTCGGTCAGCGGCGGCGCGAGGCCGTCCTGCCCCTTGCCGCCCGCCTGATGGCACACCGCGCACTGCGCGTCGAACACGCTCTTGCCGGCCGGGTAATGCACGGTTTCCTGCGCACCGGCCGCGCCCGCCAACGCGAAGCCCGCCACGGCCGTCATGCATGCGACGGCGATCTTTCCAGCTTGCTCCCCTTTCATTGCTTCGCCGCTCCCAGCAGAACCGAAACCGAACAGTGATAGTTCGAATTACCGTTGGCCATGCACCAGTTGATGTCGTTGTTCAACGACAGCTTGTACAGCGGCTTCTCGCGCTCGTTGCGGTTGCAGAAGCACTTGCCGCACGAGGTCTTGCCGCAGCAATCGTTGTACGACACGATGTAGTCCGAACCGTCGTGCGGATTGCGGCACGTGCCGATCCACGTGATCGGCGAAGGCGTCGTGCCCGGCGGGCAACTGCTTGACGTGCCGCCGCAGCAACTGCACAGCCAGCCGTCGATCGCGCAGTATTTCCAGTAGTCGCAGCTCATCGGGTCATCGCTTGCCCCCGTTGCGGCACCGCCCGATGCGGCCGACGCACCCGACGCCGCATCGGCCGCATATGCGGTGCGATCGACCGGCAGCAGCGGCAGCATCGCCGACCCCACCAGCACCTTGCCGAGCTTCGCCATCGCGCTGCGCCGCGAACTGTGCTGCGCGACGCCGCGCGCCGACCGCTCGAACCATGAATCAAACAGGCCCATGTCGTTGTTCTCCCTTGACGTTGAAAGAGGGTCGGCCGGTCATGCGTGCTGCGCGTGCGCGTCGTGGTCGTGGCCGTGATCGCCATGCACGAACTGCTGCAGCGAGGCGACGCCGCGCTCCTTCGCCTCGAACAGGCTCTCGAGATGCTCGCGCGTGTTGACGAGCCCCTTCGCGCGCACCGTGCCGGTTTCATCGAGCAGCACCGCATACGGCAGCTTGCCGATCTGGTACGCGAGGCCGAGCTCCTGCGACAGCACGTACGGGAAGCGCCCGAGATCGTGCTTGCGCGCGAAGCGCGTGTGTTCGTCGACCTCGCCGTCGCTCGCGAGCACGATGTTCACCGGCGTCGCTTCGCTCGCCTGCAGCGAGGGCAGCAGCGGCAGCAGCTTCTTGCAGACGGGGCACGTCGGCGACAGGAAGAACAGCAGCGTCGCCTTGCCCGACGCCTCGAAGCCGCCGACCTTCACCTGCGAGCCGCGAATGTCGGTCAGTTCGAAGGTCGGCGCGATCGCGCCGACTGCCGGCCCCTTGTCGATCATCAGTGCGCCGGCCGGCATGATGCGTTCGTACAGGATGCCGATCTGGCGCACGAGCGCGAGACAGATCGCGCCGAGCGCGACGACGGCCACCCACAGCAGGGCGGTGGAAACGGTGAGAGCGGTTTGCATCATGAATTCCTCAGGTGGGAAAGGCGCGGGACGTTGGCGAGCAGCACGTCGACGGTGAGCAGCGCGCAGACGATCAGCAGCACGGAGAAGAACAGCGTCAGGTAGTCGAACCACACGACCGCGCGTGCGCCCGGTTCGACGAGCGCGGTCGCGGCCAGCGCGGCGAGCAGCAGCGCGCGTCCGACATGCAGCCAGCCGATGCCGCGCGGTGCATCCGTGCGCGCGGCCGCGAAGCCGGAACAGCCGCAGTCGATGTCGGTGTGGCCGCGCAGGAGATTGATCGCAATCGCAGCGGCGAACGCCAGCAGCAACGCGATCAGGCCGAGCGCGCCGGCCGTGCGCGTATCGGGAAACAGCAGCGCCGCGGCGCCGACGACTTCCGCGAGCGGAATCGCGAACGCGACGGGCGCGGTCAATGCATCGGGCAGCAGCCGGTAGCCGGCCAGCGCCTGGCTGAACGCGGCGGGCCGGCGCATCTTCGCGACGGCACCGAGCAGCACGACGACGGCAGCGCCGGCCTGCGCGCTGGTGGCAAGGACGGGATCGAGTGTCATCGCGGCCTCACGGGTTGACGAGCAGCGACGACGTATTGCCGATCTGCTTCTCGACGTGCTGCAGCTTGCCCGTGCGCGCATCCATCACGACGAGGTCGGACGTCGCCGTCAGTCCGTAGAACAGCGGCTTGTCGTCCTCGCTGACCTGGATCGACACGAGCGGATCGATCTTCTGCTGCGCGAGATCCCAGCGCGCGATGCGCTGTTTCGACTTCAGGTCGACCACCCACACCTGCGTGCCGGGATCCTTGTGCGAGCCGTCGCCGCCCTTGTGCATCAGCACGTAGTAGCGGTTCTGCCTGGCCTGCACGGCGGTCTGCTGCATGCCGCCCGGGCGCCAGCCTTCGGCGCGCTCGGCGTCCGTCAGCAGCGGCCACGGCTTGCCGAATACCGGCTTGTCGCCGCTGAAATCCGCGCTGCGCACATTGCCGCCGTAGGTCGTGAACAGGTAGTCGCCCTTGTAGCGCGACGCGTTCACGAACGCCGGATCCTGGTCGACGTCGATGAACGCCTCCGACATCGCGCGCTTCGTTTCCTTGCCGTTCGCATCGAGCGTGACGGTCAGCGCCTTGCCGCTTTCGCACAGCGCGGTGAAGCGATCGTTGCCCGACGGATACGCGAGCACGCAGGCCGCCGTGTCGATTTCCGACAGCACCTTCTTCGATACGGCGTCGATCACCGTCACCGATGCGGCCGGCGTGATGTTCGCGACGTACAGCCGCTTGCCGTCCGCGCTGAACGCCGTGTTGTACGGCGACGGCACATGCTGCGCATGCTTCGCCGGAATCACGATCTCGCCTGCGTGATCGAGCGTCGTGTTGTCGGTCATCTCGACGACGTCGGTGCGCGTGCCGTGCGAGCCGCGCGAAAAGTAGGTCGTCGCGACGAAGCTGGTCCGGTGATCGGGCGAAATCGCGAAGCCGGGGCCGAAGCCGCCGTCGATCTGGCCGAGCAGCTTCTTCGCATCGGCGTCGTACGCGTAGATGCGCCCGTCGGTCATCGACGGCATCGAGATGTCGACGATATAGACCTCGTGCGGATGCCACGGCGGCATCTTCTGCACGACCAGTTCCTCCGGTTGTTCCGTCGCGTTCGCGCTGCCGATCCATGTCGCCGCGAACGCCAGCGTCGCCGCGAGCACCGCGGTTCGTCGCCTTGTTCTCATGTCGCCTCCAGTTGGGGAATCACGTGATGTGGGGCGACTGTAGTTCGACAATAAATCCGGTCAGCACCCGGACCGGCACCGCGTGCGTGCCGATTCGGGATATTGGAAAACCGCCTGAAAGCCACGCCGGCTGGCGGCTTCCGACCCTCTGACGAATGTGCCCGGAATAGCGCTCCCCCTTATTGCGCCGACCGCACGGTCGGTTTAATCTTGCGCGGTCCTGATCGATGCACCTGGAGGCGCTGTGTTCGTGTTTCACGAGAGGTTCGACAACGCGGACCGGCATGCCGAGGCGCTGCGCGGCTGGAACCAGCGTTACGACCAGATCGGCTCCGGCCCGTATCGCAGCGCGATCAAGCATGCGGTGCTGGACGGCATGCAGCTGTTCCAGGAAGCCGCCAACGTTCGCATCATCCAGCGCGGACGATTGCCGCACGACCATACGGTGTTCGGCATGCCGCTCACCGGCTCGGGTGCGTTCGCATTCGGCGGCGTGCGCATCGAACACGGCACGATGGTGATGGCGCGCGGCGGTGCGCCGTTCGAGCTGCATTCGCCCGACGACATGTCGCTGATCGGCGTCGTCGCCGACGGCGAACTGATGCAGCAGGTCGAGGATGCGGCCGACGTCCACCTCGACGAAGCCACGTTGCGACGCGGCATCGTCGACATGCCCAACGCCGTGCTGATGCGCGCGAGTGTGCAGATCGCCACGCAACTCGAGCGCGTGCTGTCGGCACCCGATACCTACCGCGACGCACGCGCGCAGCGCGAACTGCGCGGCGAGATCGGCAACGTGCTCGTCGATCTCCTCACCTACCGGATTCCCGAACCGTCGAACCGTCTCACGCACGCCTGCCGCGCCGACATCGTGCGCCGCGTGCACGACTACGTGATCGGCCATCCCGAAGCACCGGTCGACGTGCTGAGCCTGTGCGCGCAATTGCGCGTGAGCCGGCGCACGATGCAGAACAGTTTCCAGTCGGTCGTGCAGACCAGCCCGCTGCACTACGTGCGCTCGCTGCGCCTGTCGCAAGTGCGGCGCATGCTGCTCGATACGCGGCAGGCCGACCTGCCGATCAGCGACGTAGCCGCGCGCTGGGGCTTCATCCATCTCGGCCATTTCGCGAACGCGTACAAGGCGCAGTTCGGCGAGTTGCCGTCGACCACCGCGCGCCGTTCCGTGCGCGGCGCAAAAACGCGCTGACGCCGCGCAAAACCCGCGATAATCTCCCGCTGACCGTTCGGCGCGCGCGAGCCGGCCGCAACGCATGCCCATCCGCTCGCCGCCCCGTGCGATGCGCGACGACCACCGGATTCCATCCCCTGCCCCGATGCCCGAGGATTTTCACTTCCTGCTGCTGCCCGGCTTCTCCGCGCTCGGCTTCATGTCCGCGGTCGAACCGCTGCGCGTCGCGAACCGCTTTCGCACCGAGCTCTATCGCTGGCACGTGATCAGCGCCGACGGCGCGCCCGTCGCCGCGAGCAACGGCATTCCGGTCGCCGCCGAAGCCGCGTGCGCGGAGGTCGACAAGGTCGAGACGGTGTTCGTCGTCGCAGGCTTCGATCCCCTGACGTGCTATACGCGCGCGATCGGCGACTGGCTGCGCCGCCAGCACCGTCATGGTGCAACGCTCGGCGGCATCGACACCGGCAGCTTCGTGCTCGCGGAAGCCGGGCTGTTCGACGCGTCGCAGCCGCTCACGCTGCACTGGGAAGCGCTGGCCGCGTTCCGTGAACGCTACCCCGGCCTGAACGCGACGCAGGAGCTGTTCGAGATCGACGAGCGGCGCATCACGTGCGCGGGCGGGACCGCGTCGATCGACATGATGCTCGACCTGATCGGGCGGCGGCACGGCGCCGATCTCGCGGCGGCGATCTCCGAGCAGTTCGTCGTCAGCCGGATCCGGCAGCGCTCGGACAGCCAGCGGCTCGAGATTGCCGCGCGCTACGGCGTGCACAACCGCAAGCTGATCCAGGTGATCGGCACGATGCAGCGGCACATGGAAAACCCGCTCGGCTCCGATGCGCTCGCGCAGGAGGTATCGATCACGCGGCGCCAGCTCGAACGGCTGTTCAGCGCGACGCTGAACGACACGCCGACGCATTTCTATCTGAACCTGCGCCTCGATCGCGCACGTGAACTGCTGCAGCAGACCGACATGAGCATCACCTCGGTATGCGTCGCCTGCGGGTTCGAATCGCCGTCGCATTTCTCGCGCACATATCGCGCGCGATTCGGTTTGAGCCCGCGCAGCGACCGGCGTGCGACGCGCTGATCGTCACGGGTTTCAAGCACAATCCGGCGCGGTATTGCGCGTTCCGGCAGCGTTTCCCGACGCTCGCTGAACAATGCCGGCGATTGATCGACGGACTGAAGCGGTCATCGAAAATAAATTGGAATGTCGCTGAAAATGTTCTGTAACATACCAAAAAAAGTTAGATAGGCAGCCTAACGACATGCGTGCCGCATCCCGACGCATGTCGAGCGCCGCGGGCTGCCAACCGATATCGATTCGATCCGAGGGGTATGACATGACGATGCACGATTCTCCGTCGCCGCACCTGCCTGCCGTTCGCTTCTTCGCGCGCTTCTCGGCCTGCTTCTCCCCCTCTTCGCCCGCCTGTTTCTTTTCGACCTGACATTTAGGGTTCCTTAGTCAGTCGACACCCCCAAC
Organism: Burkholderia sp. Ac-20349; assembly: GCF_017104865.1. Lineage (NCBI taxonomy): Bacteria > Pseudomonadati > Pseudomonadota > Betaproteobacteria > Burkholderiales > Burkholderiaceae > Burkholderia > Burkholderia sp. Ac-20349. The sequence goes on along the minus strand of NZ_JAAGPM010000020.1, from coordinate 6,973 downwards.
ACCGCTTCGCCGCACCGGCTCCATCGAGCCGGCGCGCGGGCCGTGTCGTGCCTGCGCGCCACGAACGCGCGGGCGTGTCCAACCGTTGAGATGAGGATCACGTATGCAGACATCACGCAAAGCACTGCCGCTCGCCCTGGGTCTCGCGCTCGGTTTCGGCATCGTCGGCGGCACCGCGGCCGATACGAAAGTATCGAATCCGCAAGCAACGAGCCTGCGCGAAAGCCTGACACGCGGCGTCACGCCGCCGGCCGCCAAGGCCGATACGGCCGCCGGGCAGTTCCGCGCGGACGGCGTCGCCGTCACGCTGTACGCCCCCGCGTATCGCGCGAAGAAAACCGCCACGACGCCCGCCGCTACCGCACGCGACTTCGTCGCGTCGCAGGCCACGCAGCTCGGGCTCGACGCGACCGCGCTCGCAAGCCTCGTCGTCACGTCGGAGCGCAGCGATACCGATTTCACCGTCGTGCGCCTGCAGCAGCAGGCAGCCGGATTGCCCGTGTACGGCAGCGATATCGCGGTGACGGTCGCGAAGGACGGTCGCATCCTGTACGTCGCGAGCAACACGATCAACGGCGTGGTCGCGACCTCGCGCAAGTCGCAGGCCGTCGACCAGCAACAGGCGCTCGACCGCGCCCGCGCGTATCTCGGCGTGAGCGGCTTCACGAACCTGGATGCGCAGCTCGTCGCCTTCGTCGACAAGGCCGGCACGCATACCGCGTGGAAAGTGCGCGGCCGTCCGAACGACGGCCCGAAAGGCGACTGGGAACTGCTGATCGACTCGGGCAGCGGCGAAGTGCTGCGCGCCGAGGACAAGGCGTTCTACGCGACCGACGGCACGGGCTTCGTGTTCCGGCCCGACCCGCTGTCGCCGACCAAAAGCAGCTACGGCAGCACGGGCTACAAGGACAACAACGACGCCGATTCGTCGCAGCTCACCGCCGCACGCGTGCGCGTGACCTTGAAGGATCTCGCGCAGTCGGGCGCGCGTTACTCGCTGTCGGGCCCGTATGCGGTATGCGTCGATTTCGATGCGCCGCTCGACAACGCGTGCCCCGTACAGTCGACGCCCGCGTTCGAATTCACGCGCGGCAACCTGTATTTCGAGGCCGTGAACGCGTACTACCACATCGACACGTTCCTGCGTTACGTGAACCAGACGCTCGGCATCAAGGCGATGCCGTACCAGTACACGGGCGGCGTGCAGTACGACCCGCACGGCGAATCGGGCGACGACAACTCGTCGTATTCGTCGAGCAGCGGCCGGCTGACCTTCGGGCAAGGCGGCGTCGACGATGCGGAGGACGCGGACGTCGTGATCCACGAGCTCGGGCACGGCATCCACGACTGGGTGACGAACGGCGGCCTGTCGCAGCAGGAAGGGTTGTCGGAAGGCACCGGCGACTATCTCGCCGCCGCGTACAGCCGTGACTTCAACCAGTGGAGCCCGTCGGATGCGCAGTACCACTGGGTCTACAACTGGGACGGCCACAACGAGTTCTGGGGCGGCCGCGTGACCAACTGGAATGTCGGGCGCACCTATGCGCAGGCGCGCGGCGCGGAGATCCATACGGCCGGCCAGTACTGGGCCTCATGCAACCTCGTCGCGCGCGACGCGATCGGTGCGCAGGCGATGGACAAGGCGTTCCTGAAGGGGTTGTCGATGACCAACGGCTCGACCAACCAGAAGGCCGCCGCGCAGGCCGTGCTGACGGCTGCGTCCGCGCTGGGCTACAGCAGCGCGCAGCTCACCGCGATCGGGAATGCGTACAACCAGAGTTGCACGTACGGCGTGACCGTACCGAAGAAGTCGTAATTCCGCAGCAGGCGGGGGCGCATCGCACAACCTGCGGCACGCCCTCTTCCTCGACATCGCCATCCTCACGAGATCGAACATGCCTACTCTGAAACTGACCCGCCTGAGCGCCGCGCTCGGCGGCATGCTGCTGACCGCCGCCGCGCACGCGACGCCGGTATGGATCACGCTCGGCGACGCGGCGTTCCGCCAGTTGCAACGCATCGATGCGAGCGCCACCGCGCAATACAGTACGACGCTCGATGCCGGCAAGACGGCCGACGGCGCCGCGCGCCGCGAAACCGTCCACGTCGTCGAGATCGACGACTCACGGCTCGGCGAGCTGGCCCATGCCGTCCACCCTACGCGCGGCCACGGGCCCGGCTATGTCGTGCACGACTCGTTCGACGAAGCACGCCAGGCACTGCAGCCGTTGCCGCCGACGCTCGCGAAGCAGGCTACTGCCTCCGTGTACAAGGTCTCGAACGCGCCGCAGATCGGCACGTGGATCCAGCAACTGCAGGCGAGCAACATCGTCGGCACGATCACGTCGCTGTCCGGCTTCACGAACCGCTACTACACGACGTCGCACGGCGTCGCCGCGTCGGACTGGCTCGCCTTGCAGTGGAAGCAACTGGCCGGTTCGCGCGCCGACATCGCCGTCGAACAATTTGCACACACGGGCTTTCCGCAGAAATCCGTGATCCTGACGATCCGCGGCAGCGATCCGGCCGCAGGCACCATCGTGCTGGGCGGCCACCTCGATTCGACGGTCGGCCGCACGACGGAGAACACGCGCTCGCCCGGCGCGGACGACGATGCGTCGGGTATCGCCAGCCTCACCGAAGCGCTGCGCGTGCTGCTGGCGAACAACTACCGGCCGAAGCGGACGATCAAGTTCGTCGGGTACGCGGCCGAGGAAGCCGGCCTGCTCGGCTCGAAAGCGATCGCGAAGCAGTTCCGCGCGCAGAATGCGAACGTGATCGGCGTGCTGCAACTCGACATGACGAACTACAAGGGCGATCCGAAGGATATCTACCTGATCACCGACTACACGAACGCGTCGCAGAATACCTACCTGACGAATCTGGCGAAGACCTACCTGCCGGAACTCGCGATCGGTACGTCGCAGTGCGGGTATGCGTGCTCGGATCACGCGTCGTGGAATGCGCAAGGGTATCCGGCGTCATTCCCGTTCGAGGCCGACCAGAACGACAGTCCGTATATCCATACCGTGAACGACACGCTGGAGAATTCGGACCGCCAGGCGAATCACGCGTTGAAGTTCGGCAAGCTGGCGCTGGCCTACGCGGTCGATCTCGGTGGCGATGGCGGCACCGCTGTGAAGCCCTGACCGCGTGCGGCCGGGAAGGAGGCGGCGGTATGTGCATCCTTCCCGGCGCCCCCGGACAGATTCAGATGATCTCGTCCAGCGTCCCGTAAAGACGCATGCCCACCGCCCGCGCAACTGCCGCGGAAGCCGGATTGTCGAGCTGGCACCGGTACTGCGGTTCCAGCCCTTCGCGACAGGCCACGACACTCATCGCGCGCACGACGCCGCGCGCGTGGCCGTTGCCCCTGAATTCGGGCAGCGTCAGCACGCCCATGTCGGCCAGGCAGGAATGCCACCACGCGTAGACGCTACCCGCGCATACCAGCCGATCCTGCTCGAATGCACCGAAGACGCGCCAATGATCGAGTTCGACGCTGGCCGTATCGAAGTCGTCCGCCGGCATCGCGGCGGTGAATGCGTCGAATGCCGGTCGATCCGCCGGCGTCAGCGCCCGGACCGTCGCGGGAATCGCGTGATTCGGCAGATCGGCCAGGGCCGGCGCGGAATAGTAGAAAAGATTGTCCGCGCCGCACAAACCGCCGCCCGAGGCCGACAGGCGATCGACGAACGCGGCCATCGTCCACGCATCCGCTTCCTCCAGGCGCAGCGTGTGCGCAACCTTCTCCTGCACGACGATCCGGTTTTTCCCGTCGGTCGGCACGAGGATCATGCCCTGCTCGTCGTCGAGCGCGGAACTGACAGCGATCTGCAGATCGTTGCCGTCATGAACGCATCGGTCTCCCGAAAACTTCTGCTGCCAGAACGCGTCTATCCATTCGTTAAACACTGCCCACCTCTCGATTGTTTGACCGGCTGCCTCGCGATACCGCGACAGGCTCACCGCCAGCTTCGTGTGCGCGTCCGGATAGAATCGGCGTTCGACCACTCCGCTTTCGAGGTTCCGCCATGACCGATACCAGCCGCTCCTTCGACGATCTGTCGCCCGCTCGCGTCACGACGGCTTTCGACCTGCCCGGCCACACGACCGTCCGCTCGCTCGGCGTCGCGCAAGGCATCATCGTGCGGTCGCGCTCGATCGTCGGCTCGTTCGGCGCATCGCTGCAGACGATCTTCGGCGGCAACATCACGCTCTATACGTCGCTGTGCGAGAAGGCCCGCCAGCACGCCTTCGACAAGATGCTCGCCGATGCGCGCAAGCTCGGCGCGAATGCGATCGTCGCGATGCGCTACGACTCGACCGAGATCGGGTCGGGGGTAACCGAAGTCATTTGCTACGGCACGGCCGTCGTCGTCGAACCGACATGATGCCGGACGCCGGCGAACCGCGTGACGCCGTTCCGCCGGACCGGCCGGCCGGGCGCCGCCCGCTGTCCCGAAATTGTTTCGACGCATCGCCGGCAGCACCCGATCGCACCCGGGCAACCTGCCGGCGCAGCCGCGTAAAACGCATGCGAAGTTTTCGATTGACGCGCCGCGCGGTTCCCTCTTAACATCGCACTCGTTTTCATTCATGGAGGCTTCTGTGCCTACCGATGCGAGTTGTAGTTGGTCCTGTACCAACCTGACTGCCGCCTGAGGAAGCTTCGCAGAGCCTTGTCTTCTGCCGCATCCCGGGATAGCAGGATGCGGTGTCTTTCAGGATCGGCGTGCCGTCGATCCGAAATTCCCGTACTCGACAATTCAATCGCCGCTCGACACTTGGGCGGTGTCCGTACGTGACCCGCGTCGCGTGCGCGTGTCCGGCTGCATGCTCGCGCGTGCGCAGCCCAGGTTCACGCACGTGTTGCGCAAATAGACAGGAGTTCGAAATGGACGACGACCCTAGCCGATTAAGCTGCGCCGGCGCGCGTTCGCACGCCATGCCGGCGAACACCCGACTCCCAGCCTCTTATCAGCCGATCGCGCCCGACGCGGCGCGGCGGGAAGCGCTCGTCCGTCGTTGACGTCGTGACGCTCCCGCCGTGTGCCGCCCGGCGCCTGGAGCACGCATGACACGACTCGATATCTCCGCTCAGCCGCACCGGCAACACCGGCTCGGCCACGACAGCCGCAAGGACGCTCATCCGCGTCGCCACCTCATACGTCATGTACGTCGAGCCGCCGCGGTTCCGTCACGCGCTCCGCGATGACGTCGACCGGATCGCACACACCACGCCCCGCCTTCTCATGTGCCGGCAACGCGGCAACGACCGCCGTTCGGCACCACGCCATGTCCGATGTACCGGGAGAACACCATGCAAAACCGTATGAAACTCCACGCCAGCCGGCTGATCCGCGACAGCTACGTGTACTTCAAGATGCCGTACGCACTGCTCATGCATTTCGACCGGCTCGCGGCAGCCTATGACCAGCTGGATCGCAAGCAAAAGCTCGCGTTCTCGTTTCCGGACCAGACCGACGGCTTCCTGCCGTTCGGGCTCGAATACTCGCATACGCCCGAGCGGCCGGATCTGTGCGACCGATTCTGCTACTGGGTCGCGCGCCGCGACGCGCATCGCGGCCTTCCGCTGGTGAAGTCCACGTTCTACCGCGAGTTGGCCGCCTACGAAGCCTGCATCAGCGCGATCGCACAGGATCTGCTCGACGCGGTATGCGACAACCTTGGCGGCACGCCGCAGCCGCCGGTCCGCCACAGCTCCTACCTGCAGTTCTGCGCGTACGACCAGCATCACGGCAGCCATGACCGCGCGTATCTGCAGGATCCGCACGAAGACGGCCACCTGCTGTCGTTCATCCGGCCGACCGCACCCGGCTTGATCCTGCTGCCGGATGCGTCGCCGATTTCCGCGCTGCCGCGGTCCGACGAAATGATCGTGCTGGCCGGCTCGCTGCTCGAAGCGCTCACCGACGGCGAAGTGCCGGCGATGCAGCATGCCGTCGAACGCCCGCGCACACGCACACCGCGCAAGTCGCTGATGTACTTCGTCAATCCCGACCTGTCGGCCGGGCACGCCAGCACGATCGTCAACCAGCGTCCGCTGGACTTGCGCTCGCTCGCGGAGCGCCGGCACGTCGCGTTCGGCAACCGCATGCTGTGCCGCCCGTGCGCAGCCTGACCCGGCTCATTCCGCCCACCTTTTCCCTGGAGAATCCATGCTTGGACGCTTCCTCCCCGTCGAAAACCGGTTTTTCGACCTCTTCGACACGCATGCGCAGCACATCGTCCTGGCCGCGTGCGAGGTTCAGATGCTTCTCGACAATCTCGACGATGCCGAGCTGGCCATGGCCAACGTCCAGACCACCGAACGAACCGGCGACAAGCTCGCGCACGATGCGATCGACCTGTTGCACAAGACCTTCATCACGCCGCTCGATCGCGACGAGATCCACAAGCTGGTCACGACGATGGACGACATCCTCGACCTGATGGAGGACGTCGCGACCACCGTCGTGGTCTACGACCTGAAGTCGGTCACCGCGGAAGCCAGCGAACTCGCGGACATCGTCGTGCAAGCGGCGCTGCAGGCGCAAATCGCGGTGAACCGGCTGTCCGACATGAAGCTGTCGGCGGAGATCCTCAAGGCATGCGAAGAGATCGACACGCTCGAAACCCGTGCCGACCGCGTGCTGCGATCCGCGATATCGAAACTCTTTCGCGACGACATCGACGTGAAGACGCTCATCAAGCTGAAGGGCGTCTACGACCTGCTCGAACGCATTACCGACAAATTCGAGGATGTCGCGAACATCATCGAAGGCATCGTGCTGGAAAACGCCTGAGCGAATCAACAAGATGCATTCGATACAACTCGCCCTGTGGATGGTCGCGACGCTGGTGCTCGTCGCGCTCGTATTCGACTTCATGAACGGCTTTCACGACGCGGCGAACTCGATCGCCACCGTCGTGTCCACCGGGGTGCTGAAACCCCAGCAGGCCGTCGTGT
>NZ_JAAGPM010000210.1:0-9705 GCF_017104865.1 Burkholderia sp. Ac-20349 | reverse complement strand
ACTCGTTCAACGAGTCGAAGCTGGTGACGGTGTGGTCGGGCTTCTCGCTGAAGTGGTACTCGGCGCTGCTGGACGACGACGAGCTGCTGACCGCCGCATGGCTGTCGCTGAAGATCGGCCTGCTGACCGCGACCGCGTCGGTCGTGATCGGCACGTGGGCAGGCTTCGTGCTCGCGCGCTTCGGCCGCTTCAAGGGCTTCACGCTGTACACGGGGATGATCAACGCGCCGCTGGTGATTCCGGAAGTGATCCAGGGCATCTCGTTGCTGCTGCTGTTCGTGGCGCTGGAGCAGATGTTCGGCTGGCCGAAGGGCCGCGGGATGGTGACGATCTGGATCGGCCACGTGATGCTGTGCGTGTCGTACGTGGCGATCATCGTGCAGTCGCGCGTGAAGGAGATGAACAAGTCGCTCGAAGAGGCGGCGCTCGATCTGGGCGCGACGCCGCTGAAGGTGTTCTTCGTGGTGACGCTGCCGCTGATCTCGCAGGCGCTGCTGTCGGGGTGGCTGCTGTCGTTCACGCTGTCGATCGACGATCTGGTGCTGTCGGCGTTCCTGTCCGGGCCGGGCTCGACGACGCTGCCGCTGGTGGTGTTCTCGCGTGTGCGGCTGGGGCTGAACCCGGAGATGAACGCACTGGCGACGCTGTTCATCACGGCCGTGACGATCGGCGTGATTGTCGTGAACCGGATGATGATCGCGCGTGAACGGCGCCGCATGGCCGACATGAAGGCGGCGTTCGCGGTGGCGTGACGCCCCGCTACCCGCGTCAAATATAACAAGGACTGCAGACAAGCAAGACGCGCTGCCCCAGGGGGGGCGCGCGATTCGATCCCGATTTGACAGGCGCACGACAAGGAGAATCCGCAATGAAGAAGAAACTGATCTGCCTGCTGGTGGCCGGCGCGTTGCCGGGCATCGCGCTGGCCGACTCGACATCCGCCGAGATCAAGGCGCTGCAGGCGCAGGTCACGGCGCTGCAGAAGCAGATGAAGGCGATGCAGGCACAACTGTCGGCCAAGGGCGGCACCGCCACCGCCCAGGCCGGCACGAAGGCAGGGGCTGGCGCCGCGCCGGTCGCGGTGGCCGTCGATCCGAGCTCGCCGGACTATGGCAAGGCACAGGCCACGCTGACCAACGACGAGGTCGGCGAAATGAAGCAGCAGATCGCGAACCAGCAACTGAAGGTCGACTCGCTGACCGATGCGGCCAACACGGGCCCGCTCGCCGGCCTGTCGGTCACGGGCTACATCGATCCGACCTACATCTACAACCGCGCGCCCGGCACGTCGTCGTTCCTGTTCGCGAACCACGAGAACGCGTACAACTACTTCAACAGCACGTTCGGCGATCTCTACCTCGACATCAAGAAGACCTTCGGCGTCGGCCCGATGGCGCCGTCGGCGGAAATCACGCTGATGCCGAACCGCGGCAACGGCATCACGCTGCTGCAGAACTCGCGCGGCTCGATCACCGACAACCTGCTGAACACGGCGGTCGTCAACGTGCCGATCACCGCCGAGACGACGCTGGTCGCCGGCCTGATCCCGAGCTTCGGCGGCTACGAGGTGCAGCAGTCGAACCAGATGCTCACGCTCACGCACAACCTGCTGTACGATTTCTCGGATCCGGGCAGCTACGTCGGTATCGGCGCGAACTACACGAAGGGCAACTGGGCGTGGAAGTTCTTCCTCGGCAACGAGCAGTACCGCACGTACGGTTCGGTCACGACGACGGGCACCAACGCGCTCGGCGATCCGATCACCACCAGCAACAAGGTGCCGACCTTCACCGCACGCGCGGACTACACGTGGTCGAGTGCGCTCGATCTCGGCGGTTCGTTCAACATCGGCCGCCAGACGCTCTCGAGCGCGATCGATGCGAACGGCGTCGTCCACTACGGCCCGGGCGGCGCGGCGCCGAGTGCGTACGGTTCGTTCTTCTTCGGCGAACTCGACGCGACCTACACGCTCGCCGACATTCAGTACAACGCGGAAGTCGACTACGGCCGTCAGCAGCATGCGGCGTTCAACGGCGGGCTCGCGCAGTGGTACGGCCTGTCGCTGCTCGCGCACCGCAAGTTCAACGCACCGGTGGTCGGCCGCATGGGCGTGACGCTGCGCTATGACCTGCTCGCCAACTCGAAGAACGGCGGCGGCGGTGGCGGCATCGCGCTGAACGGCAACGGGATGGATCCGAGCAACGGCTTCGGCGTCGACGCGGACTGCCTCGCGCAGTCGAAGGCCGGCGGCGGCCTGGGCTTCGAGTGCAAGGGGGCGGTACGCCAGGATGTCGCGCTCGACCTGCTGTTCTATCCGACCCAGCAGATCACCGTGAAGGTCGAATACCGCCACGACTGGGCGAACAACAAGGTGTTCCTGCGCAACGACGGGTCGTACGGCAAGTCCAACGATCTGCTCGCGACGCAGTTCATCTATTCGTTCTGACGCGGGGCGCGCGGGACGCCGTGCCGCGCGCACGGCGTCCCGCGCCGTTTTACCGTCCGGATGACGGTGCGCGATGCACCGCCGCCGGCTGCAACGAGGGAGTCGGATTCATGACGCAGTCTTTCACCCGCCGCGCCGATGCGCTCGCGCGCGACTCGTACTACGAAGCGACGGCCGAACGCCCCGCCGTGGACGACCCGTCGCTCGACGGGACGATCGACGTCGACGTCTGCGTGATCGGCGCCGGCTTCGCCGGCCTGTCGACGGCGCTCGACTGCCGCGCACGCGGGCTGTCCGTCGCGGTGATCGATGCGCACCGGCCCGGCTGGGGCGCGTCGGGCCGCAACGGCGGCCAGGCGATCACCGGCTTCGCGAAGGACGAGGAGATCGAACGGCAGCTCGGCGCCGGCGGCGCACGCGCCGCGTGGTCGCTGTCGCTCGACGGCGTCGCGCTGATCGCCGAGCGGATCGCGCGCTACGGAATCGACTGCGATTTCACGCGCGGCTACCTGACGGTCGCGACGAAGCCGCGCCGCATCGACGACCTGCACGCGTGGATGGACGCCGCGACGTCACGCTGGGGCCATCCGTCGCTCGCGTGGCTCGAACCCGCCGAAATCCGCACGCGCATCGCGTCGACACGCTATCTGGCCGGCGTGCACGATCCGCTGTCGGGCCACCTGCATCCGCTCAAGTACTGCCTCGGCCTCGCCGATGCCGCGCGGCGCGAGGGCGTCGCGCTGTACGCGCATACGCCCGCGCTCGATGTCGTGCGCGGTGCGCGGCCCGTCGTGCGCACGCCGTCGGGCGACGTGCGCTGCCGCTTCGTCGTGTCGTGCTGCAACGCGGGCCCCGGCGGCGTGCTGCCGGCCGCGACGGCCGCGCGCATCGCGCCGATCGCGTCGTACATCATCGCGACCGAGCCGCTCGGCCAGGCACGCGCCGACGCGCTGATCGCGCAACGCGAAGCCGTGTGCGACAACAACTTCTTCCTCGACTATTTCCGGCTGTCGGCCGACCACCGGATGCTGTTCGGCGGTCGCGCGAATTCAGCCGGCGCGTCGCCCGCCACGCTCGCCGAAACGATCCGGCGCCGCATGGTCGGCGTGTTCCCGCAGCTCGGCGACGTGCGCGTCGACCACGCGTGGGGCGGCTTCGTCGACGTCACGCGCAACCGCGCGCCGGATTTCGGCGCGCTCGATCCGAACTTCTTCTACGTCCAGGGCTTCAGCGGGCACGGCGTCGCGCTCACCGGCATCGCCGGGCGCGCGGTCGCCGGCGCGATCGCGGGCGACACGCGCGCGTTCGACCTGTTCTCGCGCATCCGTCACCGGCGTTTCCCCGGCGGCGACGCCTGGCGGCAACCCGCGCTCGAACTCGGGATGCTGTACCACCGCGTGCGCGAGCTGTTCTGAGCCCACTTTCTCCGCTCTCCTGATCATGCAGACATTCGCCAACCAGCCGCACGTCGCGTCCTACTACGCGGCGACCGCCAACGATACGACCCGCCACGCGCCGCTCGCCGGCACGATCGACGCCGACGTGTGCGTGATCGGCGCGGGCCTCACGGGCCTGTCCGCCGCGCTCAACCTCGCCGAGCGCGGCCATTCGGTGACCGTGCTCGAAGCGTCGCGGGTCGGATGGGCGGCGAGCGGCCGCAACGGCGGCCAGCTGATCGGCGGGTTTGCGTGCGACATCGACACGTTCGGGCAATTCATGCCGGAAGGCGACGTGAAGCGCATCTGGGACATGGGGCTCGAAACGCTGGCGCTCGTGAAGTCGCGCATCGCCAGGCACGACATCGACTGCGCGCTGGTGCCCGGCTACCTGACCGCCGCGAACACCGAGCGCGACGCCGATTCGCTGAAACGCTGGCGCGACGAGGCCGCGAAGCGCTTCGGCTACGACCGCCTCCACTTCGTCGAAGCCGACGAACTCGGCGACTACGTGCAGTCGGCCCGCTATTGCGGCGGGCTGTACGACCCCGACAGCGGCCACCTCCATCCGCTCAACTACACGCTCGGCCTCGCCCGCGCGGCGACCGATGCGGGCGTGCGGATCCACGAGGACAGCTGCGTGACGCGCGTGCGCGACGTCGCGGGCGGCCATGTCGTCGAGACGAGCGGCGGCAACGTGCGCGCGCGCTTCGTCGTGCTCGCGTGCAATACCTTCGTCGGCACGCTCGCGCCCGCGCTGGCGAAGAAGATCATGCCGGTCGGCACCTACGTGATCGCGACCGAGCCGCTCGGCGACGCGCGCGCCGCCGCGCTGATGCCCGCACGCGCGGCGATCTGCGACAGCCGCTTCGTGCTCGACTATTTCCGGCCGGCGCCCGACACGCGGCTCGTATGGGGCGGCAAGGTCAGCTATTCGACGCGGGAGCCGCGCGATCTCGCGGCGGCGATGCGCGCGGACATGCTGAAGACGTTCCCGCAGCTCGCGGACGTGAAGGTCGAGTACGCATGGGGCGGCTTCGTCGACATCACGATGAACCGTGCGCCGCACTTCGGCCGCATCGCGCCGACGATGTATTTCGCGCAGGGGTTCTCGGGGCACGGCGTGAACACCACCGCGCTCGCGGGCAAGCTGATCGCCGAGGCGATCGACGGCCAGGCGAGCCGCTTCGACCTGTTCGACAAGATCCGCCATCGCGACTTCCCGGGCGGCGAGGCATTGCGCACGCCGGCGCTGGTGCTCGCGATGAGCTGGTACCGGCTGCTCGACGCGTTCGGCGTGCATTGAGCAACGGCCACATCGACGAAAAACGGCTGCGCCGAAACGCAGCCGTTCCTTGCCGCCGCGCGCCGACGCGCTCTCGCTAGTCGGCCACCTTCTGCCGCATCGTCACGAACTCCTCGGCCGCGGTCGGATGGATGCCGATCGTGTCGTCGAACTGCGCCTTCGTGGCGCCCGCGCGAATCGCGATCGCGATGCCCTGGATGATCTCGCCCGCATCGCGGCCGACCATGTGCGCGCCGACCACGCGCTGGCTGTCGCGCGCGACGACGAGCTTCATCAGCGTGCGCTCGTCGCGGCCCGACAGCGTATGGCGCAGCGCCTTGAACGACGTGCGGTAGATATCGACGTCGCCGTCGTACAGGTCGCGCGCGGTCGCTTCGGTGAGGCCGACCGTCGCGACTTCGGGCTGGCTGAACACCGCCGACGGCACCCATTCGTGATCGGCCGCGACGCGCGACCCGCCGAACAGCGTGCGGGCGAGCAGCCCGCCGTCGCGCGTCGCCACCGGCGTGAGCTGCGGCCGCGACGTGACGTCGCCGATCGCATGGATCGACGGCACCGACGTCGCCGAATACGCATCGACGGCAATCGCGCCGCGCGCATCGAGCGCCACGCCCGCCTGTTCGAGTCCGAGCCCGTCGACGTTCGGCACGCGGCCGGTCGCATAAAGCACTTCATCGTACGGCCCGTGCCGCGCATCGCCGACGCGCACGCTCAGCGTGCCGTCATCCGCGCGCTCGATCGACTCGACCACCGAGCGCGCGTGGATCGCGACGCCCTGCTTCGTCATCTCGTCGGTCAGGAACTGGCGCACGTCGTCGTCGAAGCCGCGCAGGATCTTCTCGCCGCGATAGAACAGGTCGACGTGGCTGCCTAAGCCATTGAAGATGCCCGCGAACTCGACCGCGATATAGCCGCCGCCGACCACCGCGATGCGTTTGGGCAGCGCGGCGAGCGACAGCGCCTCGCGCGACGTGATCGCGTGCTCGATGCCGGGCCGCGCCGGGTGCGACGGCCGCGAGCCGGTCGCGATCGCGATGTGGCGCGCGCGGATCGTGCGTTCGCCGATCGCGACCGTGTGCGCGTCGACGAGCGTCGCGCGGCCGGCATGCATCTCGACGCCCGATTGCCGCAGCAGGTTGATGTAGATGTCGCTGAGCCGGTTGATCTCGCGATCCTTCGCGGCAATCAGCGCGGGCCAGTCGAGCGTGCCGGCGCCGAAGGTCCAGCCGAAGCCCTTCGCGTCCTCGACTTCGTGCGGGTAGTGCGATGCGTAGACGAGCAGCTTCTTCGGGATGCAGCCGCGCAGCACGCAGGTGCCGCCGATCTGCTCCTCTTCCGCTATGCCGACACGCGCGCCGTATGACGCGGACATGCGCGCGAGCCGCACGCCGCCCGAGCCGGCGCCGATGACGAACAGGTCGTAGTCGAAATCCATCGCATTCCCTCATCGCAGTTCGGATGAAGGCACGATAGCAAGATTCCGGCATTCGTGCGGCGCACGGTGCAGCCGGGAGCGCGCCCAATAAAAAACGGCGAGAGACGTTGCCTCTCGCCGATCAACCCAGCTGCCGGGTGTGCCATGCGTCACCGATCGACCGCATGCCCGACGGCCGGCTGCGCGGCACCGGTCCGCCCGGGCGCGCGAAGGGCGCGCCCGCGGCCGGACCAGCCGCCATGCTCAGGCCTGCGACGTGTCGCTGCCGTCCGTCGCCTGCGTGTCGTCTGCCTGCTGCGGCTGCTCTTCCTTCTTCTCGAGCATGCCTTCGATCGCTTCCGCACCCTTGAAGCCGGCGACGGCTGCCGCCGCCTTGGTCAGCAGGCCCGCATCCGGATCCAGCTTTTCCGCGCCTTCGACAGCTGCGACTGCGCCAGCGATTTCACCCACGGTGTTCAGGATACCCATCGTCATCCCCTTTCAAGAAAATCGTGAGCGCATCGTCCCACGAAAAAAACCGGCGGACCGCGATTGTCATCACCGGATACACAAGTTACGCACCAGGCCGGCCGCACTCGCCGAGCGCGACCGGAACGACGCACGCGCGCGCCTCACGGCACGCAACGGGCGATGCACGCAGCGTAGCGGAAAGCCTGCGCGCGTACTGTAAAAGTATGTTCTGGATTGCCGACGGATCCCTTACGGCGTGGGACTCTCGTGATGAAGCATTCGCCGAATAGTCGTGCGCGCGTATGAAGGTCGCGTGACGAAAAAAAAGAGGCGCCTCGCGGCGCCCCTTCGATGCATGCCGGACGACTGCCGGCGCGTGCGCTCCGACGTTCGTCAGAAGATATTGCGCAGGCCGATCGCGATGCCGGTCTGGTTGCTGCGACCCGGCAGCTCGACGTTCGCCGCGCCGCTCGTCTTGTTGAAGTCGACGGTGCCGTAAACTTCCGTGCGCTTGCTGAGCGCGTACTCGGCGATGCCGACGACCGCGTAGCGGTTGCCGCTCGCGAGCGTGCCGTTGGTGGTCATCGCATTGCGCATATGGTCGTAGTAGAACGCGCCCGTCAGCGTCAGCGGCGCGCTGACCTGCCAGCTCACGCCGGCGAACGGACCGTCGTCGATCCGGCCGGTGCCCTTCGCGACCGGAATCGACTGCTGCGCGAGCAGGCTGTCGACGAAGCCCGTGTCGTCCTTCGAGCGCAGGTAGCCCGCGTAGATCTTCGCCTTGCTGAACGCATACACGACGTTCGCGTGGTAGATCGTCTGCTTGCGCGCCGAGTTGTCGCTGTTCTGCTGCGCGCCGGCTGCGATGCTCAGCGGACCCATCACGTACGACAGCGACACGCCCCACGCATTGCCCTTGCCGAGCGAACCCGGGATCTGGCCCGAGAAGCCGCCGGCGCCGGTCGATTCGTAGTTGGTGCCGGTCGAGTACATCGCCTTCGCGGTCAGCCCTTCGAACTTGCCCGTGTACTTGATCTGGTTGTCCGCATACAGGCCGCCGCCGAGTGCGACCGGCAGCCACGCGTTTTCGAGGTAGTTACCGACCGTCAGCGGATCGTAGGTGTCCGACAGCAGGTCGAACAGCGGCGTCTTCTGGCGGCCGAGGGTCACCGTGCCGTACGGGCTCTGCAGGCCGACGTACGCTGCGCGGTTGAACAGGCGGCCGCTGTCGGCGAATGCGCCGTTCTGCAGGTTCACGCCGCTTTCGAGGTTGAACACGGCCTTCAGGCCGCCGCCGAGGTCTTCCGTGCCGTAGATGCCGAAGCGGCTGTTGGTGATCGCGCCGTTGGTCATCGACAGCAGGCCGTCGTTCTTGGCGTTGGCGTTGGTCAGGTAGCGGATGCTGGCGTCGGCGACGCCCCACAGCGTGACCGAGCTTTGTGCGGCCGCGTACTGGCTGGCGAATGCGAGCGCGGCGCCCCCTGCGATGGCTGCGAGTCGGGTGGTCTGCTTCATGAGCTTTCCTTTTTGTAGGTGTCTCCATTCATGGCCGGCCGCGTGCGCAGCCGGGTGGCGATCGCTCACGTTCTTGGCGCGCGCGATGTGGGCTGAATCATATGACGAGTGCAATCGCTGAAAGAAATTGAAATGCGCGGTAACGGCGGAACTGTCGCCCGCGCACAACGCTGCGCGTGCGAGGCTTGCCCGGCGGGCGTCGGGTGCCGCGCAGCAGCATTCGGCCACGCGGCTTACGGTGCGTCGGGTCTGTAAGACTCATCCCGCGGGCGCGGGGAAACAGGCAGGGGGCCGGGAGCGCCGGCGGGATGCCCCGCTGCCGTTACGCCGCGGCCGGCGGCTCGCCGGGCGTCGCGCGGCGACGCCACGCACGCCGCACGATTTCCGCGAACGCGCCAACGAGCAGCAGCACGGCGCCCCACAGCGCGACGTCCGGCACGAGCCGCGTCACGAGGCCGCCGACCACCGCGCCGGCCAGGAAGCAGAAGCTGATCGTCGCGAGCAGCGCCGAGTCGTGCAGCGCGCCCGCGTCGTAGCGCGGGATCAGCCCGACGAACAGCTTCTGCGCGGCGCGCCGCAGGTTGCCGGTCGTCATCACCGACGTGTACGACAGCTCCTCGAGATGGGTGAACGACAGCGTCTGCAGCGTCGCGACGAACGAAATCCCCGGAATCAGCCAGGCGCTCGACGCGCCGACGAGGCCGCTCGCGGCGACGCCGAGAAAGGCGATCTCGACGAGCAGGCTCGTGAACGCCGTGTGCCGCATCCAGCCGCGCTGTGCGGCGAGGCCGAGCAGGTGCGCGACGAACACCGCGACCACGAAGCCGCCGAGCGGCGGCACGTGATGCAGCGCGGCGGCCCATTCGCCGGCCGACAGGTTGATGCCGAGCAGCGCGACGTTGCCGGTCATCGTGTTCGCGAACACGTGGCCGTGGCCGACATACGTGTACGCGTCGAGGTAGCCGCCGGACAGCGTCAGCAACGCGGCGACAGTGAGATTGCGGCTGGCGCCGTCGAGATCCATCGAGCCTCCCGTGGTGCGCGCCGCCCGGCCGCGCGCGGCGGGCGGTGCGAAGTTCAGTCCTGCCGGCCGGCGCGAACGCCGCCGGCGCTGCGC
>NZ_JAAGPM010000209.1:0-9673 GCF_017104865.1 Burkholderia sp. Ac-20349 | reverse complement strand
CTGTACGCGTGCCGACAACGCGTTCTCGACTTCCGCGAGCGCCGTGTAGAGCTTCTGGCGGAACCCGACGACCGCTTCCTCGTACTGCGTCTTCGACACCTTGATCTGCAACTGCATCGTGTTCCACTGGATGAACGGCAGCGCAAGGCCGAGCCCGAGCGTGCCGACCGGATTCATCAGCACGCGCTCGAGGCTCGTGCTCGACGTGCCGGCCTGGCCGGTCAGCGTGAAGGTCGGGTAGAAGCTCGTGCGCGTCGCGTCGACGTTCGCGAGCGATTCGCGCAGCCGGAACTCCGCCGCGCGCAAGTCGGGGCGCTGGCCGAGCAGGCTGGCCGGCAGGCCGGCCGCGACCTCCGGCGGTGCCGCGACGGGCAGTGCCGATGGTTCGGCCGCGCGTTGCTGCGGCGGCCGGTCGAACAGGATCGCGAGTGCGTGACGGTTCTCGGTGCGCTGCTGGATCAGGCGGGTCTGCGCGGCGCGTTGCGCGGCGAGGCTCTGTTCGGCTTGCGCCAGGTCGAGCCCCGACACGGCACCGGCCGTGTGCCGTGACCGGACGACCGCGAGCGTGCGTACCGCATACGCGATGTTCGCGTCGCCGAGCGCGATCTGCCGGTTCAGATAGCCGATCTGCCAGTACAGCGACGCGGTCGTGCCGATCAGCGACAGCCGTGCGGCTTCGAGATCGGCGGCCGTCGCGTCGGCTTCCCAGCGCGCGGCGTCGCGCAGCGCGGCCAGTCGGCCCCACAGGTCGATTTCATAGCTGAGCGAAACGTTCGCGCCGCTCGACCGGCTCATCTGGTGCGTATCGAGCGTGCGCGACACGGCGCCGTTCGCGCCGAGCGACACGGTGGGCGTCAGGTTCGTATTCGCGAGGCCGGCCTGCAGTTGCGCGCGGTACACGCGGATCGCCGCGATCGCGAGGTCGTTGTTGGCGCGCAGCGCATCGTCGATCAGCGCGTCGAGTTGCGGATCGCCGAAGCTGCGCCACCAGTCGCGCGTCGTGGCCGGCGCGTCGGCGGAAACCGGCGCCGCCCAGTTCGCCGGCATCGCGACGGCGGGCAGCGGCTCATGGCGCGCGCCCGCACAGCCGGCGAGCAGCGCGGCCGCGCACGCGAAGGCGCCCAGGCGGTGAAGCGGTGAGGAATGCGTCATGGCGGGCCTTGCGTCAGTCGCGCGCGAGCGCATCGATCGGATCGAGCCGCGATGCATTGCGCGCGGGCATGAAGCCGAATATCACACCGGTGAGCGTCGAGCAGACGAACGCGGTCACGATTGCGCCGGCCGAGAACACCATCTTCCACTGCGCGACGAACATCGAGAACAGCGCGCCGAGCCCGAACGACAGCGCGATGCCGATCGTGCCGCCGAGCAGGCAGACGAGCACGGCCTCGACGAGAAACTGCTGCAGGATGTCGGACTGGCGCGCGCCGACCGCCATCCGGATACCGATTTCGCGCGTGCGCTCGGTGACCGACACCAGCATGATGTTCATCACGCCGATCCCGCCGACGACGAGCGAAATCACGGCGATCAGCGACAGCAACAGCGTCAGCGACTGGCCGGTCTTCTCGACGGTCTTCACCACGCTGTCCATGTTGTACGTGAAGAAGTCCTTGCGGCCGTGGCGCTGCGTCATCAGCTTTTCGAGGCTCTTTTCGGCGGCGGCGCTCGGTTGCCCATCGCGTACGCGCACGGTGATGCTGTCGAGATAGCGTTGCCCGAACAGGCGCCCGCTCGCGGTCGTGTACGGCACCCACACGTTCAGGCTCTTCACGCTGCCGAACGCGCTTTTCTTGTCGGCCGTCACGCCGATCACGACGCACGGCACGTTGTCGACCAGGATCACTTCGCCGATCGGGTTGCGCGTCGCGCCGAACAGCTTGCGGCGCGTGTTCTGGTCGATCACGGCCACCTGCACCTGGCGGCGCACCGCGTCCTCGTCGAACGCGACGCCCAGCGCGAAGCGCATCCCGCGCGCCTGGAAGAAGCGGTCGCCGACGCCGCTCACGAGCGCGTTCACGTCGATGTTGCGGTAGCGCAGCAGCAGCGTGCGCGACGTTTCGGGCGTCGCGCTGTCGACGTACGGCTGCTCGGCGAGCGCGGCGACGTCGGCGGGCACGAGCGTCTGGATCGCGTCGGCGCGGCTGTCGCCCCAGTCGGTGCCCGGATAGATGTTGATCGTGTTCGTGCCGATGCTGCCGATCTCGTCGAGCATGTAGCGCTTCGCGCCTTCGCCGATCGCGACGATCGACACGACCGACGTGATGCCGATGATGATGCCGAGCATCGTCAGCAGCGTGCGCAGCCGGTGCGACACGAGCGCGATCCATGCCATCCGGCAGGCCTCGGCGAAGCGGCCGGAGCCGGCCGTGAAGCGGAGCGTGCGCGTGCCGGTGCCGGTGTCGGCATGCACATCGGCGTCGACAGCCGCGGGCGGCGGTGTGTCATGGCGATCGCGGGCGGGTAGCGCGCTGGCTTCTGCTTCGCTTGCTTCCGCCGCGTCGACGCCCGCTTCCGCGAGCGCTTCCGCGTAGTGCCGATTCGGCCGGTCGGCGACGATCTCGCCGTCGCTGATCTCGATGATGCGCCGCGCGTGGCGCGCGACGGCCTTGTCGTGCGTGACGATGACGATCGTATGGCCGAGCGCGTTCAGCTCGTGCAGGATGCGGATCACGTCCTGGCCGCTTTTCGTGTCGAGCGCGCCAGTCGGTTCGTCGGCGAGGATCACGTGGCCGCCGTTCATCAGCGCGCGCGCGATGCTCACGCGCTGCTGCTGGCCACCGGACAGTTGACCGGGACGATGGTGCGCGCGATCCGCGAGCCCGAGGCGCGCGAGCAGCTCGCGTGCGCGTGCATGCCGCTCCGCGCGCGGGGTGCCGGCATAGATCGCGGGCA
The DNA here is from genome assembly GCF_017104865.1 of Burkholderia sp. Ac-20349. Taxonomy (NCBI): domain Bacteria; kingdom Pseudomonadati; phylum Pseudomonadota; class Betaproteobacteria; order Burkholderiales; family Burkholderiaceae; genus Burkholderia; species Burkholderia sp. Ac-20349. The sequence goes on along the minus strand of NZ_JAAGPM010000209.1, from coordinate 6,778 downwards.
TTTCGAGGTTCGCGACCGCGTCGACGTGCGGCAGCAGGTGATAGCGCTGGAACACGAAGCCGAAGTGTTCGCGGCGCAGTTGCGCGAGCTCGTCGCTGTCGAGCATGTGCGTGTCGCGGCCGCCGACCGTGTAGGTGCCTTCGCTCGGATGATCGAGGCAGCCGAGGATGTTCATCAGCGTCGACTTCCCGGAGCCCGACGCGCCGACGATCGCGACGATCTCGCCCGCGTGGATCGACAGGTTGACGTTGTTCAGGACAACGACATCCTTGTCGCCGGCCGGAAAGCGTCGTGTGACGGCAGCGAGTTTCAGCAGAGGCTGGCTCATCGTCACACCACGTCCGCCAGCGGCGCGTGGTCGTCCCCGGCCGCTTCGCCGATCACGACACGTTCGCCGTCCTTCAGGCCGTTCAGCACTTCGACGCGCACGTTGTTGTTGATGCCGATGCGGATGTTGCGCGTTTCCGTGCTGCCGTCGGCACGCAGCACGCGCACTGCATAGGTGCCGTCCTTGCGTTTTTCGCCGAGCGCGGCGGCCGGAATGCTCAGCGCGTTGCGAGCGTTGCCGAGCACGATGTTGACTTGAGCGGTCATCGAGATGCGCAACCGATGCTCGGGATTCGGCACTTCGAACAGCGCGTTGTAGAACACGGCCGAATTCGGCTTCGTGCCGCCGCCCGCGCCGCCGCCGAGCGGGCTCTGCGCTTCGGCGTAGTTCTGCGGCGCCGGTTCGATCGCGCGCAGCTTGCCGTAGTGACGCTTGTCCGGTTCGCCGAGGATCGTGAAATACGCGGTCTGGCCGCCACTCACGCGGATCACGTCGGCTTCCGACACCTGCGCCTTCACGGTCATCGTGTCGAGATCGGCGAGCTTCAGGATCACCGGCGCCTGTTGCTGCGCGATCACGGTCTGGCCTTCCTGCGTGACGACCGCGACGACCTCGCCGTTGATCGGCGCGACGATGCGCGTGTAGCCGAGATTGGCCTGCGCGGTCTCGATCTGGATGCGGGCCGAGCGAATCTGCGCGGCGAGCGACGCGAGTGTCGCGCGCTGCACGTCGAGCGTCGCGCGGGCGGCCTCGAACGATTCGCGCGATGTCGCGTCGTCGGGCAGCATCGCCTGCTGGCGCTTGAACGCGAGTTCTGCCTGCGTGAGTTGCGCAGCGGTCGATTGCTGTTGCGCGCGCAGGCTTTCTTCGCTGGCGCGCGCCTGGCGCAGCGCGTTTTCCGAGATCACGGGATCGATCTCGGCAAGCCACTGGCCCTTCGTGACCTTGTCGCCGAGCTTGACCTTCAGCGACTTCAACTGCCCCGACACCTGCGCACCGACGTCGACCTGCCTGAATGCCTGCAGCGCACCGGTGGCGAGCACCGCGTTCTCGAGATCGCCGCGCGAGACGGGCGCGGACAGGTATTGCGGATGCTTGTCGGGCGCGCACGCCTTCAGCGTGACGCCGATGGCGATCGCGACGATGGCAACGGAAGCCAGCACGATGCGCCGGCGGCGAGGGTTCTTCTGAGTCATGAGCGTGCGGCAAGGATGAAGCGATGCCGGCGATGCGTGCGGCCGGGCGGGACGATCCGGTCGGCGTCGCATGTCGGGCAGGGTGCCCGCGACGGCATCCGCGTACGCATCGCGCGGCCGTGCCGGATCGAATCAGCCGCTCATGGTAAGGGAGGACATCACGCCAAATCGTGTGGAAATTGTGCTGAATTGTGCGAGCGCCGCCCCGGAGCGGGGGCCGGGCGGCGTCATTGTGGCGATCTGTGAAAAGGCCGGGCGAAGGCTCGTGAGCGTGTTGCGGCCTACATTCAGGTGCGTTAACGCTGCGCGGCGGCGCGTGCCATCATCGGCCGGTCGCGTGCCTCGTCGAGCGCGGGCAGCGCATCGACCTGCGCCTGCGTCGGCCTCCATTCGTCGAGGGGCGTGAGCGTGAAGCCGCTGCCGATCGGCGGGTTCACGAGCGTGCCGGGCGTGCGATGCTGCTTGACGACGCCGGACGCGAGCCGGTCGGTCACGCGTTCGCTTTCACGCTGGTGTCGAGCCTCGTGCGGCCAGGGTGCGCGGTGCCGCGCGCCCGACCCCCGAGCTTACGCGCGCTGCCCGCCCGCGTCGATCCGGCGTTGCGTGTCGGCGTCGACGATGTCGCGGATCGCGCTGAACAGCGGTGCGGCGTCGGTATAGCGGCGGCCGTAGCCGAGATTGAACGCGTAGTCGAAATCGGGCGGATTGCTGCCCTGGTTGTGCTGCAGGATCGTCTCCAGCTTGTCGAGCGCCTTCGCCGCGCGGGCTTCCGGCGACGCCGCCGCGTCGTATTCATCCCACAGCGCGATGATCTCGTCGCGTGGCCCGGGATCGAGCGACGCGGTCAGCGTCAGCAGGTCGTCGCGTTCGTGCGCGCTTTTGTCGGGGTGCGCGGCCTGTTCGATCGCGGGGATGTCGCCGTGCAGCGCCTCGCCGAGATCGTGGACGACGCACAGCTTCAACAGTTTCAGCGTGTCGATACCGGGCAGCGCGTCGGCGAACACGAGCGCCATCAGGCACAGCCGCCAGCTGTGCTCGGCCGTGCTTTCCGTGCGCCCGGACGACGTGTGGCCGCTGCGCAGCACGTCCTTGAGGCGTTCGGCTTCGCGCAGGAAAGCGAGCCGGGCGTGGATCGTATCGGGGTTCATGGTCGGCGTCCTTGCGATGAGCCGTCCAGCGTAGTGCGGGTGGGGGCGGTTCGTCCACGCATGAAATATGCGTGGTGGGGGCGAGCATGGGGCGATGTCGTGCAGCGGTCGCGGGCCGGGTCGGGCTCGCCGACGGGCATGCTTTGCCGTGCGCTTACTTCGGCCCAAGTCCGAACGTCAGCGCAATTCCGGACCAGCACAACAGGACGACGAAGCCGATCTGAACAATCACGACCAGGGCGAATGCATAGGGGCGGCTGCGGCGTGCCACCCGTGTACCACCTGCGTTGGCGACGCCCGAGCGTAGCGCGTGCAGTACCGCGGCGCCGATGGAGAAAGCGAGCACGCCGAACACGAGGTCCAGCACGATTAGCCTCAACATCCGCCGCTCTCTGCGGCGGGACTGCCATTCACGATGAAGTCCTCCGCGTGGCGGGCGCCAAGCGTCGAAGCGCGCTGCGCCGTCACCGCATCGGATGGCGGTTGTATACCACGCGTTGCGATCCGGCGATTACGCATCCTCAAGCGTCTCCACGAGCCGCGCGGCCGACCCGTCCGACAACGTCATCCGCGTCCAGCGGCACACGCTGCCGCGGATCGGCACGACCTGCGACGCATTCGCGCCGGTGTCGAATTCGACGCTCGGCGGCCCCACGCGGTCATGCCAGCCGAGCGTATCGAGCGCGGCTTCCATGCGGACGATCTCCGGGCTCGCGTAGCGCCACAGCGACGTGCCGAGCAGCATCGACAGCGGCGGTGAGAATTCGGCTGCACGTGCCGAAGATGAAGCGAGCAGGCGGTGCGTGAGGTCGCACACGAGATGCATGCGGCCCGCGCTGCCCGAGACAAGCCGCGCGAGCGCGTAGTCGCCCGCGGAATCGAGGCGCGCGGCGAGCAGCCGCTCGGCCGTCGCGCGTTCGTCGGGCGACATCTGCTGGCGGCCGGCTTCCCAGCGGGAGATCGTCGATTGTGCGACGCCGAACAGGTCGGCCGCATGGCTTTGCTTGACGCGGTGCAGCGCGCGCCAGCGCTTGAGCTGCGGGCCGAGCGCGGACGGATGAAGCGAAGGGTCACGCATGTCGATGCTCCTCGTTCGGGCGTTGGCCGGGTGCCATGACGGACGGGGCCGATCTAGAACCCGCCGATTGGCCGGTCCTTGAACGAAAAATACGCGACCGGCAGCAGCAGGACCCCGCCCAGCACGAGCACGCCGTCGGCTGCCACGGTGACCGGCGTGGCCAGGATCCGGAGCCCCTTCGCGAAGGCGGACGGCGCTTCGTCGATGCCGACCGTATAGCGCTCGTTGAACGGTTGTGCGGTGCCGTCCGGTTTCAACGTGAAGCCTTCGGTGGAATAGCGCTTGCCGACGACGTTGCCGTCGAGTTCGAGCCGGTCGCGCCAGTTCCTGAAGCCGTCGGCGGTTGCCGCCTGACGCTCGTCGTCCGGCGCATCCTTCGACAGCACGGTGTCGTACTGGCCGGTCACGTCGCTGCCGTCGGCGCGGAAGCTGATGAACGACGTATGCAGCGATTTGCGATAGCTGGCCGCCAGCACCGGGCGCAGCTTGTCCGGCAGATCGAAGATGTAGTGGTAGCGTTCGCCCAGCACCACCAGCTTCTTGCCGTCTTTCGTGATCATGAAAGCGGAAACGTGCTCGACGTAGGGCTCGTCGTGGTTCTCGTACAGCGCCCGGGTGAAACAGCCCGACAGCGCGAGGCTGCTCGCGGCCACGCCGGCGGCCAGCAGGCGCCGGCGCGTGATCGATGTGCTCATTTCTTGTGGTCCCGTCTGATGCGGTTTGGCTCAGCGGCTTTCGCCCTCGGAAGCCGGATTCTCGCGTATCCACCGCGCGTTGTCGAACGGGAAGTCTGCCTCGGCAGTGGCCGGCCGGCCCTGTCCATGCCGTGCCGACAACGTTTTCGTCACGCTTTCAACCGTCACCGCCATATCTTATTATTTGGCCGGTGCGGAGGCGTACCGGCCGCCATCGGTCATGTCGAGGCATGACGCGCCGGTACGAATTACCGCATTTTGACCGATACGTCGCACGACGCTCGGTTGAAACGGCAGGAAACGCGTGACCAGCGCGTTTCCCGAAAAAATGACGAGAGGGCGCGATGGTACGACTGGTCTTGCTGCTGCTGGGTATCGAATATCTGCGCACCCGCTGGCGCGGGCTGACCGTGTTCGGCTGGGTGTGGGTCGTCGCGGGCGGCGTGATCTTCGTCGATGCGCTCGACGGCGCGCTGCACTTTCCGATCCAGATCTTTGCGTGGCTGTTCCTGATCGAGGGGCTCGCGACGCTCGCGGTGGCCGGCAGCGGCGTCGGCGGTCAGCGCATCCTGCGCTACGTCAAGGGGATCGCGGTCGTGGTCGCCGCCGGGCTCGTGTTCGCGGGCCATCACCACGGCCATTTCCTGCTGTCGATGATCTTCGGCACGCTGTTCCTCGTCGACGGGCTGCTGCAGTGCACTTCCGCGTGGATGGTGCGCTATCGCCGCTGGAACGTCGCCTTCGCATGGGGCGTCGTCGAGATCCTGCTGGCGATCTTCTTCTACCAGCCGTACCCGACGCACTACGTGGGCACCGTGCCGTACTGCCTTGGCCTGCTGCTGATGTTCGGCGGGATGCACATGCTGAGCCTCGCCGCGCGCGTGCGGCGGCTGACGCGTAATCCGGCGTTCGCGACGTCGCCGGCGCCGGCGCTCGCGCCCGATCTCGACGATGTGCGCGACACACCGCATTTCGCGCAATCCGAATGGGACGGCCCGCCCGCCGACGGCGAGCATGCGCTCACCGTGCACGTGTGGACGCCGACCGGCACGTCGAAGGCCGAGGCGCAGCGCTATCCGGTGATCGACCGCTATATCGCGGCGGTGGACGTCAACGGCGTGATCTCGACCGGTCACGCGGCGCTGGAGTCGCCGGAGGGCATCTATATCAGCCTGTATCCGGGCGTGGAAATCGATCGTTCTCCGGACGAATTTACGCGCATCCTGCGCGCGACGCGCGAAAACGACGTGCCGGGCCTGTTCCAGCCCGACTACGCGACCGAGTCGAAGGCGTGGTGTCCGTCGACCGTGCGGGTGCGGATCCGCAACTACGATCCGGCGAAGCTGGACGCGTTCTGGTCGTCGTACCGGCAGAACGTGACGTACAACCTCACGCATCGCAACTGCTCGAGCACCGTGTCGAATGCGCTCGAAGCCGCGCTCGACGGCGCGGTGTGGCGGCTGAAAGGCACGCGTGCCGGGTGGGGCGCGTTCGTGCGGCTGCTGCTCACGCCCGAGCTGTGGGTCGCCGCACAGATCCGCAAGCGCGCGGTGACGATGGCGTGGACGCCCGGTCTCACGCTCGACTATGCGCGCGCGCTCAGCATGCTTGCCGACCCGCGGCCGTTCGCGTGGTGGAAGGTCGCGCGCTCGGCCGTGAAGGCGATCATGGCGTCGCGCCGCACGTGGCGCGAGCAGGACAATGCGGCGTTGTCGCCCGGTGGACCGGAGGCGGCGTCGATGAAGTGATCGCGTGCCGCCGGACGAGGGCCCGGCGTCACAGCGGCCGCCACTACGCGGCCGCGCGATGTTGCCCGCCACGAGAACCCACCTACGCAAACAACAATGAACAAGACGAGCGCATTCCGCATCCTGATTCCCGCCGCGCTGGCGCTGACGTGCGCCGGCTTCGCACAGGCGAGCGCGGACGAAGTGCCGCGCATGAGCAACGATGTGTACCGGACGTCGGTGTCGTTCTGCTCGAACGTCGCGGCCAGCGAGAAGATCGCGTGCCAGGGCGACATGATCGCCGCGGGCAGCCGGATCGTCGCGGCGATCGGCGGCCTGCCGCCGGCCTCAGCCACGTCGATCGACGAAGGCGCGCGCAACAAGCTGCCGGCGGCGGAGCGCAAGGGGCTCGCGCCGGTCGAGCCGGGCGCGATCGACAAGGACGACGACCTTGCCGGCCTCGCCGGCATGGTGCGCCTGTGCGATGTGTACGAGTCCGAGCCGGCGTCGCGTGCGCGGCATCACGCGGCGCTGAAGCAGCAGGCGCCGGACGCCGCGCCGCGCGTCGAGGCGTTGCTGGCCGACGGGTCGACGGCCGCGCGCCAG
>NZ_JAAGPM010000208.1:0-9960 GCF_017104865.1 Burkholderia sp. Ac-20349 | reverse complement strand
TACCTGCTGATCATCTTCGCGTCGATCTTCACGCCGTCGCTGTGGCTGCTGTTCATCCTGCTGTCGATGTTCGGCTGGCTCGTGCTGTCCGATTACGTGCGCGCCGAATTCCTGCGCAACCGCGGGCGTGCCGCGCATCGCGCTCGCGGATGTCGCCGCGCTCGACGAACCGGGCCGCACGTTGTACCGCTTCGACGTACGCACGCCGGAGGAATACGAAGCCGGCCATCTGCCGGGCTTCCTGAGCACGCCCGGTGGCCAGCTCGTGCAGGAAACCGACCATCACGCGGCCGTGCGCGGCGCGCGGATCGTGCTTGTCGACGACGACGGCGTGCGCGCCGACATGACCGCGTCGTGGCTCGCGCAGATGGGCTGGGACGTACGCGTCGTCGAACCGGAGAACGACACGGCGAAATTCGGCGAGCGCGGCCAACCGCCGCGCGACGTGCCGGCGACGCCACCCGTGACGGACGTATCGCCCGCGACGCTCGCGGGCTGGCTGAAGGAGGCTGCACCCGGCGAGCTGGCGATCGTCGACGTGACGGCCAGCGCGAACTACGTGAAGCGCCATATCCCGGGCGCGTGGTTCGCCGTGCGTGCGCAGTTGCGCGACGCGCTCGCGGCGATTCCGCCCGCGAAGCGCTATGTGTTCACATGCGGATCGAGCCTGCTGGCGCGATTCGCGGCGGACGACGCGCGTGCGCTGCTGCCGGCCTCGGCCGACATCTCGGTGCTGACCGGCGGCACCGCCGCATGGATCGAGGCCGGGTTGCCGCTCGAAAACGGCGAGACGCATCTCGCGTCACCGCGCGTCGATCGCTACCGGCGCCCGTACGAAGGCGCCGACAACGCGGCGGCCGCGATGCAGGCGTATCTCGACTGGGAGTACGGACTGGTCGATCAGTTGAAGCGGGACGGCACGCATCACTTCAACGTGATCTGACCGATGCGGCGCAACCGGGCACGGCGGCACGCTGTGTGCCGCGCCCGGCTACCGCCTCTCGGGCACGTGCCGCGCGATCAGCGCTTGAACGTATCGACGGCCGTGCGGCCGACGGCCGGATCGTCGGTGAAGAAGCCGTCGATGCCCGCGCGCAGGTACGCCTGGATCTCGCGCACCGAGCCGGCGGTGTTGCGCGTGGCCGGCGTGCCGCCGTCCTTCAGCGACGCGGGCAGGAAGTTGTTCTCCGGGCGGAACGTGTACGGATGCACGACGAGGCCGGCCTCGTGCGCGTAGCGCACGTACGGCGTCGGCTGCTGCAGTGTGCCGTCCGCGGCGACGGCGATGATCGACGTCTTGTACGGGCCGACGCCGTTCGCATAGGTCGCGATCTCGCGCATGCCGTCGCGCGTCGACAGGTCGCCGTAGGTGCGCTTGTCGTTCGCCTTCACGAAGTCGTACGGGCGCTGGCCGGCTTCGTCCATCAGCTGCACGAGCTTCCAGTTCGGCTGGCTCGACTTGATCCGGTTGCGGATCGTCTTCAGGTTCGCGACCTCGAACGACTGGATATAGACGGTCGCCGTGCGCGCCGTGTATGAATCCTTCAGCAGCGCGTCGACGAGACGGTCTTCGAGCGGCAGGTTGATCGACTGGAAGTAGGTCGGATGCTTGGTTTCCGGATACAGGTGGATCGTGCGGCCGGTCTGCGCGGACATCTGCTTCGCGAGCGCGACGATCTCGTCGAACGTCGGAATCTCGAACTGGTCGTTGTACGCGGTGTTCGCGGGGCGGACCTGCGGAATGCGCTCGCGGGCACGCAGCGTCTTCAGCTCGGCGAGCGTGAAATCCTCGGTGAACCAGCCTGTCAGCTCCGCGCCGTCGATCGTCTTGGTCGCCTTGCGGCTCGCGAACTGCGGCAGCGTCGACACGTTCGTCGTGCCCGAGATCTCGTTCTCGTGACGCGCGACGAGCACGCCGTCGCGGGTCGACACGAGGTCGGGCTCGATCACGTCCGCGCCGTCCTCGATCGCCTTGCGGTACGACGCGAGCGTGTGTTCGGGGCGCAGCGCACTTGCGCCGCGATGGCCGACCACCTGGACCTTCGCGGAAATCGGCTGGGTGGGATCGGACGCGACGTCGTCGCCGCCGCATGCGGCGAGCAGGAACGCGGCGGCGCACGCGAACGGGACGTAGCGCAGGGAGGTCGGGCGCTTGAAGAGCATGGCGGTGAACCTTCGAAACGGGAGTCGGAAAGGGGCGGTCGCTCCGGCGGCGCGGCTGTTGCGCCGTGTCGCACGGAGTCGAATGGGACGCGATCGTCGCACCGAATAATTACATATGTATTACGTGTGCCTTTCTGTTGCATATTTTTAGGGCGCGATGCTCGCGGCAAGGCGGTTGGCGGTGGCCCGATGTGCGACGCATTCCGCCCGTCTGAGGCAGGCCGCGCGCCGGATGCACTAAACTTGCGGGAATTTTGCATCGCTGCGCCGGGGCCGACGCCCGCCTGGCGCGACGATGCGGCGACTCGCGGGCCGGCGCGGGCGCCCGGCGCCCGTGTGCGTCCGGGGCGCGCGCCGGCCGATTTTTCCCGACCCATGACGACTCGAACCGACTCTGCCTACCTGCTCGGCGACCTGCTGAAGAACGTTTCCCGCTCCTTCTACCTGACGCTGCGCGTGCTGCCCGACGGCATGCGCAACCCGGTCGGCCTCGCGTATCTGCTCGCGCGCGCGGCCGACACGATCGCCGACACGGCGCTCGTCGCCCCCGATCGCCGGGCGGCGTTGCTGACCGACCTGCGCGACGAGGTCGAACGGCTCGGCGACGGCGTTGCACTGTCGCGTGCGCTCGAGGACGTGACGCGGATGCAGACCGATTCGCACGAGCACGTGCTGCTCGGCTCGATCGAGCCGATGCTCGCGCTGCTGCGCGCGCAGCCGGACGCCGATCGCGCGTCGATCCGCAAGGTCGTCGCGACGCTGACGGCGGGGATGGTGTTCGACCTGCGCACGTTCCCCGACGAGCAGTCGGGGCAGGTCGCGTCGCTGCCGACGCGCGACGAACTCGACCGCTACACGTATCTCGTCGCCGGCTGCGTGGGCGAGTTCTGGACCGACATGACGGGCATGCACACGCCGGCCGCGCGTGGCTGGAACCTGCCGGACATGTGCGAGAAGGGCATCCGTTTCGGCAAGGCGCTGCAGATGACCAACATCCTGCGCGACTGCGGGAAGGATCTGCGCATCGGCCGCTGCTACCTGCCCGACGACGTGCTGGCTGCGCACGGGCTCGGCGTCGCCGACCTGATGTCGCCCGATGCGTCCGCGCGTGCGCGCGGCGTACTCGTCGACCTGCTGCGGGTGACGCTCGACCAGTATCGCGACGCGTGCCTGTATACGCTCGCGATCCCGCGCCGCTTCGTGCGGCTGCGGCTCGCATGCCTGTGGCCGATCATGATCGGCCTCGAAACGCTCGAACTGCTGGCCGGCCACGCCGCGTGGCTCGATCCGGTCAAGCCGGCCAAGGTGCCGAGAAAGCGCGTCTACCGGATCATGGCGTCGTCGCTCGCGCTGGTCGGCTCGAACGCCGCGATTCGCGCGCGCATGACCGCGCTCACCGACGCGGTGAATGCGCATCTGGTGCAACCGGCCACACGCTGAGTCGCACTGAACGACGCCGGTACGACAGGTGCCGGCGTCGCCTGTCGGCCCGCGTTCGCCGGGCCGCTCCCGTCCAACTGTCCATCCCCCAGGCTTCGACTAAAACGTTTTCATTATTTCGTGTCACGAAATGTGGGTGTCATGAACGTCAGCGATCCTGCGCGGCGGCGTGAATCGTGGCGTCAGCCGCGGTCGCGCATTTGTAAGATGGATGTTGCCGAAGGCATCTGACGACATCCGACGGTCTCGTTGCACCCGTAAAAATGTAAAGCTAGGGTTTTCACCGGGAAATGCCGGAGAGGCCCGCCGCGCAAGCGTTTCAAGGTGTTATGTAACCGTTTGGTGAACCCGCGCGTTGCGTCGATCATACGATGACCGACTGCGCGTGTTGGGAAATAATCGGTAATCCGTCAGAATTGCGCCGGCATGTACTCGCACATGTGTCAGATCATAAAACCACACCACAAAAGAAACATTCTTTGAGGACGGAGAATCAATGAAAAAGCGCGTCGCTGTTGCCATGACGGCAGCTGGCCTTGCAGCCGCTACCGCCGCTCACGCCCAGAGCAGCGTGACCCTGTACGGTATCGTCGATAACGGTCTGGCTTACCAGAACAACTCGTCGGCAGTCGGTGCGACCTCGGGTGGTCACTCGAAGGTGCAGATGTCCACCGGCGTGTGGGCAGGCAGCCGCTTCGGCCTGAAGGGCAGCGAAGATCTCGGCGGCGGCACGAAGGCGATTTTCCAGTTGGAAGCTGGCGTCAACACGGCTAACGGCTCGTCGCAGTGGACCAACGGCATCTTCACGCGTCAGGCGTGGGTGGGCCTGACCAACAACACGTACGGTACGCTGACGGCTGGCCGCCAGTACACCGCGTACTACACGCTGCTGTCGCCGTACAGCCCGACGACCTGGCTGACCGGCTACTACGGCGCGCACCCGGGCGATATCGACTCGCTGGATACCAGCTACCGCGCGAACAACTCGCTCGTCTACATGTCGCCGAAGTTCTACGGCTTCACGGTCGGCGGTTCGTACTCGTTCGGCGGCGTCGCAGGCGCAACGAACCGTGGCTCGACGTGGAGCGCGGCGATCCAGTACCTGAACGGCCCGGCAGGCATCGCGGTCGGCTATCAGAAGATCAACAACGCGACGCTCGGCGGCGGCGTGTGGGGCGCGAACTCGACGGTCCAGAACGGTCTCGATTCGAGCGGCAACGGCGCACAGCCGGCAGTGTCATCGATCAACAACGGCTACGCTACCGCGCAATCGCAACAGCGTATCGCTGTGACGGCTGGCTACCAGTTCACGCCGGCATGGGACATTTCGGCATCGTACTCGAACGTCCAGTACACGCCGGGCGTCGGTTCGTCGTTCCGCAACACGGCCATCTTCAACACGGCAGGCGCCGTGCTGCACTGGAAGGCAGCCGCTCAGTGGGACTTCGCAGCGGGCTACTCGTACACGGCGGCAACGCAGTCGAACGGCATCACCAGCTCGGCCAAGTACCACCAGGTCACGCTGTCGCAGTACTACAGCCTGTCGAAGCGCACGGGTCTGTACGCAGTTGAGGCTTACCAGCACGCCAGCGGCAACACGCTTGGCAAGAGCGGCATCATCGCCGCAACGACGTCGATCGGCGACGGCGTGGGCGCAGGTTCGAAGCAGAACCAGATCGGCGTCGGCGTCGGCATGATCCACCGCTTCTGATGTCGCGCGGCGCGCGAGCGCCGCTGGCGGCACGCGGTATGAAAACCGGCCTTCGGGCCGGTTTTTTTATGCCCGCGCGATTCGTATGATTCGCGCGACTGCCGCGCGGAGATCGCGAAGCGCGCTGCATCGAGCCCGCATCGCTCGCTCACTCCACCGTGTCATCCGTCCAGCTTCCCGCCAGCGCCTGGAACAGCGCCGCCGTATCGGCGAGCCGGTCGGCCTGCGCGCGCGTACGGTCGAGTGCCGTCTGCAGCGTCTGCCGTTGCGCGTCGAGCAGGTCGAACGTGCTGATCCCGCCTGCCGCGTAACGGTCGCCGGCAATCCTGTTGCTGGCCGCCGCTTCCTGCGCGGCGGTGTCTCTCGCCTGCAGTTCCGCCGCGTCGTGCTCGACCGCGCGCATCGCATCGGCCACTTGCTGCAGCGCCTCGATCACGGTTTCCCGGTAACTTGCGAACGCCGCGTCGTAGGCCGCTTCGGCCGCACGTTTCTTCGCGCGCAGTTCGCCGCCGTGAAAGAGCGGTTGCGTCAGGCCGAGGCCGACATTCCATACATTCAGCCCGCTCAAGAGATCCGCGATGCGCGTGCGCTCCGAGCCGATCCCCGCCGAAATCGACAAGCGCGGATACAGGTTCGCGGTGGCCACGCCGACGTTCGCGCTGGCCTGATGCAGCACGGCTTCGGCCGCGCGGATATCGGGCCGTTCGCGTGCGAGCGTCGACGGCAACGCGACGGGCAGCGTGCGCGGCAGCGCGAGCGCATCGAGCGTGAGGTCGGGCAACACGGCATCGGACGGCGGCACGCCGAGCAGAATCGCGAGCCGGTGGCCGGACTGGGCGAGGCGGGCCGCGAGCGGCGGCAGCGATGCCTGCGTCTGCGCGAGCAGCGCGCGTTGCGCATGCACGTCGGCCTGCGATACGCCACCCGCCGCGAAGCGCGCTTCGACGATGCGCAACTGCTGCGTCTGCGCGTCGATCAACTGCCGTGTGAGCGCGACCTGCTGCGCGAGCGACGCGCGCAGGATCGCGGTCGCGACGACGTTCCCCGCGAGCGTCAGGCGCGCAGCGTCGAGCGTGTACGCCTGGTAGTCGACTTGCGCGCGCAGCGCTTCGAGCGCGCGCCGGTTGCCGCCGAACACGTCGAGCACGTACGACACGCTCACCGACGCGTCATAAAGCGTGAACGGCCCCGGGCTGGGCACATTGGCCGGCAGGCCGAATGCGGTCGTATCGACCTGCTCGCGCGTGGCGGAGAGGCTCGCATCGAGTTTCGGCAACATCGTCGCGCCGGCTTCGGCCGCATGGTTCTGCCGCGCTTCATCGAGCCGCGCGCGGGCCGCGGCAAGCGTCGGGCTGTTGTGCCACGCGGTATCGACGAGCCGGTTCAGGGGTTCGGAATCGAACTGCGTCCACCATTGCCGAGGGGTGTGAGGGGCCGACGTGAAAGCCTGCGCGTCGCCGGTCGGGCCGGCGGTTGCGGCCGTCGTCGCGGGTGGCTCGCCGCGCGTGTAGTGCTGTGTGGCCGGCGCATCGGGCACGTGGAAATCCGGCCCGACCGCGCATCCAGCGACGAGCAGTGCGGCAGCCAGCGCACAGCCGCGAGCAGCATGGTCAATGTAGGAGGGGCGACGCGAAGCCGGTTTCATCGTGCGCACCTAGTCGAGCGTCCGCCGGTAGAAGCGCAGCGCGACGCCCATCACGACGACGGTGAACAGCGCGACCGGCCACACGGACGGCCACAGGTCGCTCCAGCCGTTGCCTTTCAGCAGGATGCCGCGCACGAGGCGGTTGAAGTAGGTGAGCGGCAGCAGGTTGCCGATGAACTGCGCCCACTTCGGCATCCCGGCGAACGGGAACATGAAGCCCGACAGCAGGATGTTCGGCAGGAAGTAGAACACCGCGAGCTGCATCGCCTGCAACTGGTTCTGCGCGAGCGACGACAGCGTGATGCCGACCGTCAGGTTCGCGGCGATGAACAGCAGCGCGGACAGGTAGATCGCGAACACGCCGCCGACGAACGGCACGTCGAACACGAAGCGCGCCGCGGCGACGATGATCGATACCTGGATCAGCCCGATCAGCACGTACGGGACGATCTTGCCCGTCATCACCTCGAGCGGTCGCACGGGCGTCGCGAGCAGGTTCTCCATCGTGCCGCGCTCGCGTTCGCGCGTGATCGCGAGGCCCGTCATCATCACCATCGTCATCGTCAGGATCACGCCCATCAGGCCCGGCACGACGTTGTACTGCGTGATGCCCTCGGGGTTGTACAGCCGGTGCAGCACGACGTCGAACGCGGCCGGGCGGCCGTTCAGGTAGGCGAGCGGGCCCGTCAGGTCCTTGTCCGCGACGGGCTGCACGAGGCCCGGCAGCGCGCCGATCGCCGATGCGGTCGCGACGGGATCGGTCGCGTCCGCCTCGACGAGCAGCGACGGACGCTCGCCGCGCAGCAGCCGTCGCGAGAAGTCGGCCGGCACGTTCAGCACGAACTGCACGTCGCCGCGTGCGAGCGCATGGCGGCCGGCCGCCTCGTCGGGCAGCGTCTCGACGATGTCGAAGTACGCGGAATTGCGCATCGCGGCGACGAAGCTGCGCGCGAACGGGCTCGCATCGGCGACGATCACCGCCGTGGGCAGGTGTTTCGGATCGGTGTTGATCGCGAAGCCGAACAGCGTGAGCTGGATGATCGGCACGCCGACGATCATCGCGAACGTCACGCGGTCGCGCCGCAGCTGCAGGAATTCCTTCAGCACGATGCTCCACCAGCGGGCGACCGAGAATGCGTCGCGCAGGCGCGCCCACGTGTTCATGACGACGCTCCGCCGGGCGGCCCGGAGGCACGGCCCATCATGAAGATGAACACGTCTTCGAGCCCGGTGTCGATCGGCGCGACCTGTAGCGCGGCAGGCCCGTCGGCCTGCGCGGCGACCTGCGCGAGCGTCGCGTCGAGCTGTGCGCGATCGCGGCCGCTCACGTGCAGCGCCGAGCCGAACACGACCGTCTGGTCGACGCCCGGCATCGTGCGCAGCCGAGCGGACAATTCGCTCAGATGTGCGCCGGTGATCGCGCGGGTCGCGAGCCCCTGCGACGCGACGATCTCCGCCGACGTGCCCTGCGCGAGCAGCTCGCCGTACGCGATGTACGCGAGCTTGTGGCAGCGCTCGGCTTCGTCCATGTAGTGCGTGCTGACGAGCACCGAGATTCCCTGCGCGGCCAGCCGGTGCAGCTCTTCCCAGAAGTCGCGGCGCGCAGCCGGGTCGACGCCGGCCGTGGGTTCGTCGAGCAGCAGCAGCGCCGGCTCGTGCAGCATGCAGGCGGCCAGCGCGAGGCGCTGCTTCCAGCCGCCCGACAGCGCGCCCGTGAGCTGGTCCGCGCGGCTCGCGAGGCCGAGCGAGTCGAGCGCGCGCGCGACGGCTGCCTTGCGGTCGGACATCCCGTACACGCGCGCGACGAAGTCGAGGTTCTCGCGGATCGACAGGTCTTCCCAGTACGAGAAGCGCTGCGTCATGTAGCCGACGCGCCGCTTGATCTGCGCGCTGTCGCGCACGATGTCGTAGCCGAGGCAGGTGCCGCTGCCCGAGTCGGGCGTCAGCAGCCCGCACATCATCCGGATCGACGTGGTCTTGCCGCTGCCGTTCGGCCCGAGAAAGCCGAAGATCTCGCCGCGCGCGACGCGCAGCGTCACGTCCTTCACGACATGTTTGTCGCCGAAATGCTTGTTCAGGCGATCGACGTCGATCGCGTACGGTGCCGGCGGCGCGTTCATGGCACCCTCACGGCGACGGGCTGGCCCGGGTGCAGCTTCGGCGCGTCGGCGACGGCGGGGCGCGCCTCGATCATGAACACGAGCTTGGTCCGGCTCTCGTTGCTGTAGATCACGGGCGGCGTGTACTCCGCCTCGCTAGACACGTAGGTGATGCGCGCGGGCACGTCGGCCGCACAGCCGTCGCAGTGGATCGCGACCGTGCGCCCCGGCGCGAGCGATGCGACGGCGGCCTCCGGCACGAAGAAGCGCACCTTCAGGTTTTGCGGCGGCAGCATCTGCACGACCGGATTGCCGGCCTGCACCCATTCGCCGACGCGATACAGCGTGTCGTACACGCGCCCGGCGGCGGGCGCGGCGACGCGTTTCTGGTCGAGCTTCCATTGCGCCTCGGCCACTGCCGCCTGCGCGGCGTCGGCCTGCGCGGCCTGCGCGGTAATTTGCTGCGCGCGGCCGGGCAGGCGCGCGACGTCGACCTGTTTCTGCAGTTCACGCATCTGCGCGGCCGTGGTTTGCGCGGCCGTGCGCGAATCGTCGAGCTGCTGCTTCGACAGGCCGCCGGCCGCGTACTGGCTTTCATCGCGCGCGAGTTGCGCGGCGGCGCGCGCGGCTTGCGCGGTGGCCTGCGCGAGCTGCGCCTGAGTGACCGCGATTTCCGGCGGGCGTTTGCCGGTCTGCAGGTCGGCAAGCTGTGCGCGGGCTGATCGCGGCCGCGTCCATCAGGCGGCAATTGATCTCGTAGGCCAGCGCGATCGCAAGGATCAGGTCGCGGCCGCTGCCGCGCTGCGCTTCGGCCACGGCCAGGCACGGCGCGACGTTGTCGCTCGGATGGCCGGTTTCCTTGCCCGCGTACGCATCGTTGAGGTCGAAGTAGCGGAGCGCGG